>NZ_SJFM01000033.1:0-40191 GCF_029478545.1 Vibrio sp. 1180_3 | reverse complement strand
TATCACGCTCAATGTCGTGCATCTGTTCGAGTTGCAGTTTCTGTTGAGGAGTCAGTGTGATTTTCATGGTTTGTAGCATGATCCTGATTCTATTGAAAATCAAGCATCTTCAATGATCACGGGTATAATGATTAAAAAAGTGCTATTGTCCCTACCTGCATTAATTATTTTTTCAAATAGTGTTATGGCTTCGGACTCAAACCAGCTGTTACAAGCTTGCCCAACGCAAATTGTTTATTCATATTCGTTGGCTGATCGATATACAGCCTATTCGACCGATCAGTTTGATTTCTCTTCTGTTGATACACTTGTTTTGTCAGTAACCTATCGAAATGATTCGCCCAATACTTTAGAGCTCGACTCCCAACCACAAGTTTGGACCCACCAAGATAATGATCAAAATGAGTTGCATTGGCCATGGTCTGCTTTCACTTACGAGCCTCTTGTTGTTGAACCAGGGCAAGAATTTTCTGTTAGAGGGGTCGTAAATATTAATACTGTGATATTAAATGACAATATTGTTACAATCAGACCACAAGTTCATGGTGGTATGTGGTTTGGTGACGTGGAAACGTACGCCCCCGTAATTGGATATGACATTATTTGTCTATAGAAGTATTAAGAAAAGCGAAAATAGTTGAGTTTAGAGAGATTGCATAAGTAAGAAATGAGACCATGTTGGTAGGTTTGAACTATTAGAAAATTCTGACTTTATCACTTGGTCTCTTTTCTAACAGATACCTCTATATTAAAAATTACTTTGATAATATAAAAATAGGTAGCTAATGATTAATAAAAATTTATTGAGCATGGTTTTACTAGTGTTTTTTTCAGGTGGTGTTTACGCATCGGTATTAAGTCAAGAGTTACAAGATTGCCCAACAAAAATGGTCTATTCATATCCTTGGGCAAATAAGTACACTGCATATTCTACAGATAAATTTGATTTTTCATCAAGTCCAATATTGTTTATGTCAATTACATTCCAAAATTTGTCATTAGATACTTTGGCTCTTACTTATCCACAGGTTTGGACTAACGAAGACAATCCTCAAAGTGAAGTACATTTTCCGTATTCATCGCTTAACATGACACCAAGTGTTGTGCAGCCAGGAGAGGAGTTCACTATCTCCGGAATTGTGGATACTACTACAGTTCCTGCTACTGATAATATTTTAACAATAAGGCCACAAATTAGTTATAGGGCTTGGTTTGGTGATGTTGAAAAATATGCTCCAATTGTTAAAACCGATTTTATTTGTTTGCAATACAATAATGGTATTTTAGATAAATTTCATTATTTTAGTAAGAAAAACAATGAATTTTTATCTATTCAGTAATAGAAATATTTTCTATTGACTGACCTATATCTTTACGACTTGAAGCTGCAGAAGTGTTGGCTAGGTTCGTTCACTCCGATCACATTATTGATCATATGCTCATGGGGGTGAACTTGCTTCCTGACTGCAACTTCAAGTTGTTTTGGTATATAAATGTGATTGTTGCCTGTTATTTTAATATCATTACATTCCATATTCAGCGTGGCCTTGCTACCTCATCCAGTAAATATAAAATAGATTGATACGGAATGCCGCTATGGTGGGAAAGCCCAATTTCGCAGGTTCGACTGTTGCTAAATCCACGTTGGCAATGAGGGGGAACTTGTTCTTTCAATGGGTGAACGGCAGCGGCGTTAAGCTCTGGTGTGGTAAAGCCTTTATCGCCCGCCCAGCCGCAGCACTGAATATGTTCTGGTACAAGAACCTCACTGACGCACGCCTTGGTTAGTGTCAGCATCGCGGCCTCTAAGCCCATACGCCGCGAGCTGCAAGTAACATGCAGCATAACTGTCTCTTCTCTTGGCGTAATGGCGAGGTGTTGCAACAGATATTTACTAGCGAATCCAGTTGGTTCTAATACCTCAAGTGGCTTATTAAAGTGTTCAATACTGCGTTTTGCACACGGGCTCGTGTCCATCAATATTGGGTATTGTCCTTGCTGACTGGCTTGCCACAATACTGCTTCTAATTGCTCTGCTTTTGATTGTGCGAGTTCATTCATCCCTTTACTGTCATAGGGCATGCCACAACATTGGTTACTGAGCTCGCTTGGTAGAATGACCTCATAACCCGCTTTGTTGAGCAGCGATAACGTGACTTCGGTTAGTGGCCGTTGATCGCTAGCACTGGTTTGTTGGCCCATATTTCGGCTAGCGCATGAAGGCATGTAGACCACTTTCTTCTCGCGGCGTGGCAGGTTTTCGACCGCAATATCAAGGCGTTGTGTGTTCGCTTGTGGTAGCTCTGTATACCAAATCGGAGTTTTTCCTTTAGTCAATGTGCGTAAGCCATTGGTCGCGCCACCAACAATGTTTTTCCCCAGCATTTTTGTCGCCACTTGGTTTGCCTTCAAACCCGCTTTTGTGAGCGCTGTGGTAGTGGAAAAATGTTCCGCTGTCCATTTGGCTATTGGAACAAACTTTTGATATTTCGCCGTGCGCAGTTTTTTCACTAAGTCACCCGTGTTGATGCCCACCGGGCAGCGCTCAGCGCATAAACCAGTTGCAGCGCACGTGTCGAGTCCTTGGTATTCAAAGGTTTTCTCAAGCTCAGACGCTTCCACCGTTTCACCTTGTGCGCGGCGGCGCTGTAATTCTCGATATAAGACAATACGTTGACGAGGTGAAAGAGTCAGCGTGCGCGAAGGGCACACTGGTTCACAAAATCCACACTCTATACAGCGATCAATGAGCTCATCGGCTGCTGGCATCGGTTTGAGGTTAGATAAATGAGAATGCGGGTCGTCGTTAATGATCACGCCAGGGTTGAGTAACCCTTGTGGGTCAAACAGTGTTTTAATTTGTTGCATCAGAGCATAACCATCTTTGCCCCATTCTAATTCCACATACGGTGCCATATTACGACCAGTACCGTGTTCTGCTTTGAGCGAGCCCTGATATTTCACCGCGACTAATTCGGCAACATCATCCATAAATGCGCCATAACGGTCGATTTCACTTTGGCTATCGAAACCTTGCGTGAAAACAAAATGCAAATTGCCTTCTAATGCATGGCCAAAAATGATCGCTTCTTTGTAGTGGTATTGATCAAACAAGGCTTGTAAATCACGCACACCATTGGCTAGGTTTTCAACGGGAAAGGCAACATCTTCAATGATCACTGTCGTACCTACTTCACGGACAGCGCCAACGGCTGGGAACATGCCTTTGCGAATTCCCCACAGGGTGGCAACGGTTTTTGCTTCGGAGGTAAAAGGCACCGATTCGATGATTTTATAGTCACTCAGCGCCGCCATTACTGCGTCACATTGCCTGTGAAGTGTGGTTTCATCGCTGGCGTGAGATTCAATTAACAGTGAGGCAGCTTCCACATCTAATGTTGCAATGAATGCAGGCATGCCAGCTTTGTCGGCCACTGAGCGCATGGCACGGCCATCCATCATTTCCACTGCTGCCACAGGTGTTTTAGAAAGGGTGGTGACCGCTTGACTGGCCTGTTCAATGTCGGAAAACACCAACAAAGCCGAAGCTTTATGTGCGTGTTCAACCACGGTGTGGTAGGTGATTTCGGCAATAAAGCCGAGGGTTCCTTCAGAACCAATCATCAAATGTTCAATTACTTCAATGGGGTCTGAGTAATCCACTAAGGCATTGAGTGCGTAGCCCGTGGTGTTCTTAAGACGGTATTTGTGCCGAATACGCTGTGATAGTTCAGAGTTTTGTGCCGTTTGAGCATGAAGTTGTGCAATGCCTTCAATTAATTCGGGTTTGGCTGTTTTAAATGCGGCTATGCTCTCAGGGCTTGCTGTATCGAGCACTACACCATCCGCGAATACGATTTTCATGCTATCGACGGTGCGGTAAGAATTTTGCGCGGTGCCGCAGCACATGCCACTGGCGTTATTGGCAGCAATACCGCCGATTTTACAGGTGTTGATGGAGGCAGGATCTGGGCCTATTTTACGCTGAAAAGGGGCGAGATATTTGTTGGCATCAGCGCCAATGACTCCAGGTTGTAGCGTGATTTTTTTACCATCGTCATGGATACAATGACCGCGCCAATCGTCAGTGAGAGTAATCAATACTGAATCCGATACTGCTTGGCCAGATAAACTAGTACCTGCAGCGCGAAAGGTGCAATGAATGGCTAATTCTCGGCAGCTTTGAATGGCAAAAATCACTTCATCGAGATTTTTTAAACGCAGCACAATCTTTGGTATCAGGCGATAAAAACTGGCGTCAGTGCCATAAGCAAGGCGCTTAGCCTGCTGAGTGATGATACGCTCTGGCTCGATCATAGTCGCGAGCCTCTTTTCGAGTTGCTGAAAGTTGGAATACGATTGCGCCATAACTGCTTCCTTTTTGTGGTATTCGATGAATGAGCCTAGGTTATATTAAAGCTTAACGAGGGAGTCGCGTGATAAATCAGCGATGGTTTTTGCTCCAGTTAAGGTCATCGCAACGCGCATCTCTTTCTCATACAAATCGAGCAAGTTCTCTACCCCTTGCTGGCCTTGCGCCGCTAATGCATAGACGAACGAGCGGCCCAACAAGGTACAGTCCGCGCCGAGGGCGAGCATACGCACCACGTCAAGCCCGGAACGAATACCAGAATCAACGAGAATTTTAAGGTCTCCCTTCACTGCGTCAGCGATAGAAGGCAGGGCTTTTGCGGTGGAAAGTACGCCATCTAACTGACGTCCGCCATGGTTAGATACGATAATGCCGTCTGCACCAAAACGCACCGCATCTTTGGCATCTTCTGTATCTAAAATACCTTTGATGATCATTGGGCCATCCCAGAAATCACGAATCCACTCTAAATCTTTCCATGAAATTGACGGGTCAAAGTTGTTACCTAACCAACCAATATAGTCTTCCAATTTAGTTGGCGTGCCGCGATAAGTTGAAATGTTACCTAAATCGTGCGGTTTCCCCATCAGACCAACATCCCACGCCCAACTTGGGTGCTTCACCGCTTGAAACACACGGCGCATTGCCGCATTTGGGCCACTCATGCCTGAATGCATATCACGGTAACGCGCACCGGGAACTGGCATATCAACGGTAAATACCAAGTTTTTAACCCCAGCAGCTTTGGCGCGTTCTAGGACGTTCTTCATAAAACCGCGATCTTTGAGAACGTATAGCTGAAACCAAATGGGACGAGCTAGGGCGTCAGAGACTTCCTCTATCGGACAAACAGAAACCGTAGAAAGAGTAAATGGGATGCCTTTATTTTCCGCTGCACGCGCTGCTTGTACTTCACCGCGGCGAGCATACATGCCGGTTAAGCCAACAGGAGCAAGGGCGATCGGCATCGCTAGTGGTTCACCAAATAGCTCGGTGTCTAAACTGAGCTCCGACATATCGTTGAGTACACGCTGACGAAGTGCGATATCCGCTAAATCGGCGGTGTTGCGTGTTAGTGTATGCTCACCGTAAGAGCCACCATCGATGTAGTGAAATAGAAAAGGAGGCAGCTTTGCTTGAGCGGCAGCGCGATAATCGGTAGAGGCTGAAATAATCATAAATCGAATCCTAATTTAAGCAGGGCAGACTCTGAGGTCTGCTCTGTATTTCTATAAGTGATGAAGTTGGTACTTACTTGGCCATTAACACATCGGTCATGTTAAAGCCGTAAATCACGACTAAACCGATCACGCCTGTCATCACAAGATAATAGAAAGTTGGGATGATGGTTTTGCGCAGTGTTGCACCTTCACGCCCAAGCAAACCGACGGTGGCAGAAGCGGCGACTACGTTGTGGATCGCAATCATGTTACCTGCCGCAGCGCCAACCGCTTGCAACGCGACAACCACAACACTAGATATAGAGAGCGTTTGTGCTACTTCAAATTGGAATTGGCTGAACATCATATTGGAAACCGTATTTGAACCTGCGATAAATGCACCAAGTGCACCAACAGTCGCACTCAATGCCGGGAAGGCTTCGCCCACCAAACCCGCCGCAAAATTAGCCGTGGTGACAGGCATACTTGCGAGGTCGGAACCATTGACGCCAGAGTTAATAAAAATACGCACCATAGGGATAGTGAACACCAATACAAAGCCTGCGCCAATTAAGGTTTTGCTTGATTCACCGAAAGCTTTGGCTAAAGGCATCGCGTTGCGAGATTGCAAAATAACCGCCAGCAGTGCGACAAAGACTAATATCCCACCAGGTAAATACAGTGGTTGAATTGCAGTGCTGATACCTGTTTCACCCAAAATGTTCGCAAAGGAAAGGCTAATGCTAGTGAGGAACAATTTAAATTCAGTACTGACTCGGCTGGCAACCAACACGACAGCCAGTAATACATACGGTGCCCACGCCAGTGCTAAGCTCATCGGTTTGCTTTTTATCTCTTCTACATCGATTTTAAGAGAGCCTAACCATTCTGCTGGCCATGATTTTTCTTCAGGAAAATCCCACTGTGACTTAGGCACGAGGAAGCCTTTTTTGGCTGCGGTGACGACCAAAGACAGGCCGACTAACCCACCAATGAGCGATGGGAATTCTGGACCAAGAAATACACCCGTGAGTGCGTAAGGAACGGTAAAAGCCAAACCAGAGAAAATGGCAAATGGCAGAATATCTAACCCCTCAGTCCAGCTTTTGTTTTTACCGAAAAAGCGCGTCAACATCATCGCCATTAACACTGGCATCAGTGTGCCGACGCCTGCGTGTATTAACGCCACACTGGAGGTGATCTGTTGCAAATAGGCATCCCAGTTCGAACCGTTAGCGAGTAATGCTTCGCTGATATTGTGCGTATCTAACCCTTTGTTTACTCCGACGATAATCGGTGTTCCAACCGCACCAAAAGAAACGGGAGTGGACTGGATCATCATACCCATCAAAACTGCTGCCAGGGCAGGAAAGCCAATCGCAACTAAAAGTGGCGCAGCAATTGCTGCTGGTGTACCAAAACCGGATGCGCCCTCAATGAAAGAGCCGAAACACCAGGCAATAATAATAGCTTGCACACGGCGATCCGCCGAGACATCGGTAAAACCGTTACGAATGGTGGTGATGGCTCCGGTGTGTTTCAAAGTGTTGAGTAAGAAGATCGCGCCAAACACAATCCAGAGCACGGAAACGGTGATACCGAACCCTTGAAAAATCGATGCCAGAACTCGGTTGGCTGACATATCCCAACTTGTTAGGGCAATAACAACGGTTAAGCCAAAGGCCACCGGCATGGCTTTTTTAGCTGGCCAGTTAAGGCCAACTAATAGAATTGCCGCCACCACAATGGGGGAGAAGGCAATTAAGGCTAGTACTGTTTCACTCATGGATACTTCCTCGTAAAGTTTGCTCTTAGTGTTATGTGCTAATAGAAGAGCAGGTGTCCTGTAGGGTTTGGTGCTACTTATCCATCAATGACGGGTAGCTGAATTATTATATTTGTGATTTTTTTGTTAATTTGGCGTGAATTTACTCCTTTCTTTTTTTTGGATATAGGGAAATAATGAAAATAATTAATTCCAAAATTGGCATAATAGAATGCGAGCAGATGACTTAATCTTATTTTCACAAGTGATGGAACTAGGGAGTTTTAGTAAGGTTGCAGAACAAAATAGTCTTACAAATTCAGTGGTTAGCAAAAGAATTGCTCGTTTGGAAGAAGAGTTAGGCGTACAGTTATTATATCGAACGACGCGTAAATTAACTCTGACCGAAGCGGGCAAAGCACTATTACATGGTGCGAAAAATGTGAAGCTCGCCACTCAAGAAGCGATGGATGCGGTGGCCGGATTTGGTGAAAACGTCAGTGGCCATATAAAAATGTCAGTACCTACGATATCAGGTGATCTGATTTTGGCTGATGCGGTGGCGGAATTTTGTAATTCTCACCCTGGGTTGACGGTCGATATGTCGCTCGACAACCGTTTTGTCGATTTGGTCGAAGGTGGTTTTGACTTAGTGATCCGCACAGGTTACTTGGAAGATTCAAGCCTGATAGCGCGCCATATTTTAGACTCACAATGGGTCGTTTGTGCCTCTCCGTCTTACATCGCTAAAAATGGTAAACCATTAAAACCGGAAGACTTAACGAGCCACAATTGTTTGCAATACGCTTATCAAACCACGGGCGCAAGCGAATGGGAGTTTAAAGGTCATAAAGGGAATTATATCGTCAGAGTAGCCGGGAGCTTTTCAACCGATAACGCGACCGCACTAAGAAAAGCCGCCTTAGGTGGTCACGGTATCGCTTATGTCCCGCGTTGTTTGGTCTATCACGATTTTCGCAACGGCCAGTTGGTTGATATTTTCCCTGAACAGGTTGGCAAAAAATTAGGCATTTACGCGGTCTATCCGTTTACGCGCCAGCCTCCAAATAAAGTCAGGTTATTGATTGAACATATCCGTGCGCGTTATCTGACCATTTCTCATTATTTTTGAGTGTGTGACATGAAGATCTTGAAAACGAAACTTCAAGCATAATTAGCAAATCTATTTATAACTTGAAAGCGTTAACAATAACCAGTGATTACCAGGGGAATTTTAATTTCCCTTGCCGCGCACCATGCTCTTTTAATATTTTTATCATCTCTTTATCTGCGTATTTTATCGCATTATCTAACATGGTCATGCCATAGTTTAGTTGTTTGAATGTATGGTTAGGATCGACTAATCCACGTTCTAAAAATATTTTCAGTATTTTATGGTTAGCAGAACACTTGCTTAGTGAATATTCTATATCCTCAAATGAACCAGTCATTTTACTGACATCGGCTTTAGTAAAATTGAATTCTGAAAATAAATATTCAACAATATCTAGTTTGGAGTTTGCTATAGCAATTCTCATCGCTTTACATGCATCATCTTTGCTTTTTATATAAATAGCCATTTCTTTAATATTGGATGCTTTTATAGCCTCTTTCAGCTCCATTTTTCGTAAATTAACTTTTCTGAATTTTCCTATATTAACCATCCGTGGAGCATGGAATTCTGGCTGAAATACAAAATTGATGACTCGGTCTAATCCTCTACTGTCTAGATTCTCATTCAGTACAAATCGTTTAA
This sequence comes from Vibrio sp. 1180_3, assembly GCF_029478545.1. Taxonomy (NCBI): domain Bacteria; kingdom Pseudomonadati; phylum Pseudomonadota; class Gammaproteobacteria; order Vibrionales; family Vibrionaceae; genus Vibrio; species Vibrio sp. 1180_3. The sequence goes on along the minus strand of NZ_SJFM01000033.1, from coordinate 31,138 downwards.
ACTTGTCGTCTTTGCTATTTCTCAAGAAATTAATAAGGTGCAGTCCTAAAGCAAGCTTCATATCTCTAGTGTTATACATAGGCACATCATTTTGGCCTTTTGTACCATGTATTGTTCGCTCTACTTCGTTTCTCACTACTTCAAATTGTTGGATAAATACTTGATGTTCATGCCGACGTGCGGGTGGAGCTTTGTTATGGAAATGATCGGTTAATGTGAGATATCCGTGTGTGAAAGGTTGTTTTGTTATATAGGCATTAGCACCAAAGTCGAACTGTGTATGTACCGTATTGAGTGGAAGTTGAGATTCATCATCGGAAAACTCAACGCCAAAAAAAACAAAGTCTTGATTTCCTAACTTTTGCTCATCCATTGAATATGTGTTCTTTCCAGTAACTATACCAATTGATTTCAACATATCGATAGACATAATTGTCTGCGTAGCAAAATTTGAGTTGCTCTGATGCCTAAAATGTAATGTTGCATTTACCACCTTTTTGAGTAATTCCTGTTCCTGAGTAGTTAGATTTTGAGTTTCGCCCTTTATCGATGCTAGATTATCGCGAGATATGTTATCAAAGTGTTCGAGTGTTGCAAATGAAGCTTCGTCCCTTGGTTGTAGTGGAGGTAAGTCAATATTTAATCGTTTAAATACTTCTCCTTCAGATAGCATCTTGCTATAGCTCTGAGCCGCAACAGCTTTTCTAAGGAAACGTTTAATACAATCTGAAGACTTAATGGCTCCTTCTTCGTTCCCTCTGTAATATGGAATTTTCGAACCATCGGCAGAATGAGCGTATTTAATAGATCTGATCTTATTTGGAATGGTTTTTGGGCTCACATCGCTGTTTGATTTTATAATTGTAGGTGAGAGTTGTAATGGTGTCGTATACATTGGTGCTACCTAATATAAAATTCACAGCAGATATTATTTATTATCGATATCGTAACGTCACAAGATTTTTTGTGAAAATTCTGAGTTATTCCTGCGTGATGTATATGACATGAGCTTTCGAATTGGCCTTTAGCTGTTGCAGCTTACACCAACAAATTGACGCCATTACTTGGGGGAAAGTAATAGCGTCTTCTAATCAGTAGTAAAGAAATATTTATTTGTGATGCAAGAAAGTCGCCGCTTTATCAGGAAAATCGGTAAACAAGCCATCGACTTTTACTTTGTTATAGAACACATCAAGCATATCTTCAAAGCTGTCTGCATACGGAGCGATGCGATCTTTTTCTGCGCGGAATGTGTAGGGGTGAACCACTAGGCCTTGTGCTTTTGCTTCTTTCATCAAAGGCTTAATGATGATGTTGTCCTTGGTCGATGCGTCATCAACTAACATTGGTTTCCATGGACCAATACCATCGGCGTAGGTCGCGACTTGCTTCATTCCATTGGCTTCGAACATCCAGTCATAGCTGTATGGTTGGGCTTGGTTGCCGTCATAAACCATGGTTTCATTCCAGTCGGTATACGCTATGAGCTGAACCAGTTTTAAATCCATTTTCATGGCGGGTAGCAGTTCGTCATTAATGCGCTTGAGTTCTATTGGATCAAAGCATTGTAGGTAGACTTTGTCTTCTTTATTCGTATAACCGTATTCTTTTAAGGTCGTTAATACGGCTTTACTGATGTCTTTGCCTTGGTGTTTGTGGAACCAAGGGGCTTTAATTTCAGGGTAAATGCCAATGTCATACCCAAGTGTTTTATTGAGCCCTTGGATTAGTTCTATTTCTTCAGCGAAAGTTGGGACAGTAAAGTTGGATTTCCACAGCGGAAATCGGTCGGGAAACCCCGCTACTTTATTGCCTTTGTCATCGATATTAAAGCCTTCGGTCACGCGCAAGCTTTTGATTTCGGATAAGGTAAAATCAATCGCATAGTAGCGGCCATCGCTACGAGCGCGATCAGGAAAGCGTTCGGCAACATCTGTGACGCGATCAAGGTAATGGTCGTGTAACACAACCAGTTGATTGTCTTTGGTCATCACCACATCTTGCTCGATATAATCAGGCTTCATGCCATAAGCGAGCGCTTTGGCTTCTAATGTGTGTTCTGGTAAGTATCCAGAAGCGCCGCGGTGAGCAATCACTAGTGGGTCGGCGTGACCCCACGTTGAACAGGTTAAAGCAAGTAGTGAAAGTGCGAGTGGTTTCAATTTCATGTTTCTATCCTTAAAAACGCCCCCTGTCGATGCAGGGGGAGTGCTGTGTTCTAGGTGAAGAGAAGTGTGATGTCATACAATCAAACACATCTCGGAGTCAGTTCGATTACAACGTCGATGCTTTGGCGGCCTCGAGTCTGTCTTTTTCTTTATGATGCGCACGCTCACCAACGAATGCATACAGTAGGCAAAGAATAGAAATACCACATGAGGCAACGAGGATCATAAAACCACCATCCCAACCGAAGTGGTCAACGGTGTAACCGAGAATTGCATTAGCGGCCACAGCGCCACCGAGATAACCAAACAAACCGGTTAAGCCTGCCGCTGTACCCGCTGCTTTTTTCGGTGCGAGTTCAAGAGCATAGAGACCAATCAACATTACCGGGCCGTAAATCAAGAAACCGATCGCAACCAAGGCAGCCATATCGACCACTGGGTTACCGGCAGGGTTGAACCAGTAAACCAATACCGCAACGGTAACCAGTACCATAAACAAGATGCCAGCAGGTGCACGGCGGCCTTTGAACACTTTATCCGATACCCAACCACACAATAATGTACCTGGAATACCGGCCCATTCGTAGAAGAAGTAAGCCCAAGACGATTTGTCTACAGTAAAGTCTTTGGCTTCTTTTAAATACACAGGAGCCCAATCAAGCACACCGTAGCGAATCAAATAGACGAATGCGTTTGCAATTGCGATAGACCATAACAATTTGTTAGAGAAGACATATTTGAAGAAGATTTCTTTCGCAGTCATCTCGTTTTCGTGAGATTTATCGTAGTCGTCTGGATAATCGTTTTTGTATTCTTCAATTGGTGGTAGACCACAAGATTGAGGAGTATCACGAAGCGTCATCCAAATGAAAATAGCAACTAAAGTGGCGAAAAAGGCTGGAACATAAAAAGCAGCACGCCAGTCATCGTTGAACGCCCAAAGGCCGAATAAGAAAAGAGGTCCAATTAAGCCACCACCAACGTTATGAGCCACGTTCCAAACTGAAACAATTTCCCCACGTTCTTTGCGTGACCACCAGTGCACCATTGTACGTCCACATGCCGGCCACCCCATACCTTGGAACCAACCATTTAAAAATAGCAAAATGAACATTGCGGTAATACTGCTTGTCGCCCATGGCATAAAGCCAAAACAGAACATGACCGCTGCCGACATCAACAAACCTGCACTTAAGAAATAGCGGGGATTAGAACGGTCTGACACGCTGCCCATTAAGAATTTAGAGAGACCATAAGCGATAGAAACAGCAGCAAGGGCTACCCCTAAGTCACCACGGCTAAAGCCTTGTTCAATGAGGTAGGGCATGGCTAAGCTAAAGTTCTTACGAACAAGGTAATAGCCAGCATAACCAACAAAGATGCTGAGAAATAGCTGCCAGCGTAAACGGCTGTACGCACCGTCAACCCGCTCGGAGGCGAGCCGATCTATATGTGCTTGGGGTTTGAAGATACCAAACATAGTTAACCTCATTATTATTTTGCGATGGTTTTAAAGTTCGAACGCTAAAATTTAACTTCGTTCGAAAGAGAGTGGTATTGTCATGCGCAAACGAATGCATTTCTGTGATAAATGTTGCATGTGAATTAATTTACCGCTAAAAACAAATGATTAGTTTCTATTTTTAAGGGATTAATGCCAGGTATATTAATGAAATCGATTGCATTTTGTTTCGGATGTTGTTTGTTATTGTTTGTTTGGTGTTCGATACTGGTTTGCTCATGGTATTCAGAGGAACAATAGAGGGCTGGAATCGTTGAGAATTAGGCAAACGCTAACTGCTTTAAGATGTATAAGATTTCAGTTTGTATTGTTTTCCGCATCTATTGTCTGTTATGCGAATGATAATCATATTTTTAGACTGAACAGCATCAGAGTATTCGGCTGCTTTCATGGCATCTATCGCGTTAGTTAAAAGATTGCCCAGTACTTGCCGCAAGCGTTGCTCTTCGCCGAGGATATTAGGTATATCAGCAGGGGGATCCATGTTAGTGCATATTATAACCCCTATAGTTTAAAAGCTGAATTTTGCAAGCATGGTGTTGAGCAAACCTTTAAGTTTTGATGTTTAAGGGTTTGCTTAACCAAATACAGTATCGTTTTCCTGCATTCAGTACTAACGATACTGAATGATCTTAAGCTTATGATTTGAATTTAGTTTGTAAGTTTATTATTACCAAGAACATCCACATCCATCCAAACTTTACGTTGGTTTGATAAATAAGAATCCGGCTTGTACAAATTATGACTACAGAACATAGTGGCGCTACTAGTCGATGGATCTCCGCCACATTGATAAGTTTTTCCGTTATATTTTACACGATCGCCTAGTTTATATTGTGACTGTGTACTATAAGGTTTAACCTCATAATCTTTAGTTATACCAATTGGTCGCCAAACATTGTATGCACTACTGCCAATACCATCCGGCTCATAGCCGTTATCAGGTCTAGTACCAAAGGTACAAGGTTCACCCATAACATAATTGCCAAGTGATTGGTTGCTAGCCGGTCCACTAGTTAGGCCACGGACGCATTGAAATTTTTTCATATTGTAAGTCACGATATCACCGACTTTGTAGTACTTACCCCAAACATAAGCTTTCTTCCCGTTACCACTTTTTACTTGTTCTGGCTTTGGGTAGAGTGAGTATGTCACGGTGTCTGTTGTTTCTTTACCATCGATATCGCTGACCGTCAATTTAAAAGCAATAACAATTGGTTCCTGATAGACATCACCGCTAAAAGTAAACTTTGCATTGGCTTTATTCGCTTTTTTTATAGTCACATCCTGTGTGCTTGCATCGCCTGATATATCGAGTAACTCCCATTTATAGTCTAGAATCTCTGCACTACTTGTCATTTTTGTTTCATCGAATGAAAGCGAAAATTTGTGGTTATCGAAATTGTAGCCTTGGTAATCAAAACCAGCAATATGACCTTGTGAGGCCATCGCTGCTGAGCTCGCCATAATCATAGATAGGAAAAGTAACGTTTTTTTCATCTGTTATACCTTAATTAAATAGAATCAAGAGATTATTTATCAACAGAAGATTTAGAGAACTGTTGATGAGAATTATGCTAATGATTTTAAAAATAAAGGTAAGTGAAAAGAGTGGTGAAAAGTTGAATGTGATATTTTCAAGTATGGTCTGTCTGTGTCATTGTTTTTCGGAGTGAATGATGGATGAGATAAATAGTCATGATTTATGTCAAGAATGTATTTTATTTTTGTAAAAGTTATGTGTTTGGATATTCGCAGGGCAAATGTCTACTTTTATGTGTATGGGTCCGTATAATTTCAAATGAATAGATGAAATTAATATATAGGTTAATGAAATGAAGATAAGAGGAGATAACCTAAGTTCAATGCCTTTTATCGTCAGTAGGGTTGTACCTATAAAAGTATTTATGTTTTAAAAGGTTTGAAATAAAAGAGCCCTTATCATCAATGAGATAAGGGCTGGAATAATTAGCTTCTTTTGTTTTCCCGATATTGGAATTGATAGTCGACATCAACGATAGCGCGGTACTGAATTTGGCCAGGATTTTTGGCAAACTGTTCTACATGCACTTCCATATCATTTACTTTTACGCTTTGACCATTGAGTGATGCCTCAGATATTGGCAGTTTATGCGCTAATTGGTTCGGTGACATGTTCTGGAATTGCTCGACCAAATCAAACCCTGCGTTATAAGCTTGTTGTTCGGTAGCAAAAGCTTCAGTCTTAAACGATGTTTCAGAGTTTGAAGTTCTAACACCGGCAAAAGCGGTTGTACTTATAGTTAATGCTGCAGCAAGAATCATGACTTTTTTCATCGGATTACTCCTTTCATTGTGAAACGGTATTAACGATTTGATGGAGAAATAGTAACAATTTCGGTGTAAAGAGTCCGTCAGGCAATGTAAAGGTGGTGATAATTTCTGGTGTGGTTTTCTGACAAAGAGTTGTTATTACAGGTTTTGGCCAATTGTGTCAGATTTTACCCATTGAATAGCAAATAAATCTTCAAAGTGATGACTATGAGCATCACTTATAAAAAAAGTGAAAGCGATTGTTTAATTTCAAGTAAAGATAAACTGATAGTTTTATGTACCAATTAATGAACATTAAATTATCATTAATTGCTATCAATCTAATATATAAACATAAATTATCAATAATCCGTAGCTTTACTTTTGCTATTGTTTTTTTTGTGACCATATTATTTTACGTAAGATTTTTCCTTTTTTTGTGCATTGCTGGCCAAGCTGATTTTCTTGATCCAATTTGAATGTGCGAATTATTCGCAGTCACACTGTTTATGATTGATAGGAAGTAAATCGTAAACGGATGCTTATAACAACTCTCTAGGATTGAGAAATGAAAAACAAACAACGTCAAATAAAGTGGTTATTCCTTGCTAGTTCAATAGCGGCGGCACTCCCAGTATCTGCAGCACAAATGGTGTCAGTTGATGACCCTAATGTGCTTGAGCAAGCACTATCACTTCAGGCTCGTAGTATTGTTGCTACACAACATGGCTTTCAACCTGTGAAAAGTGTCACATTACCAAATGGCAAAGTTAAAGTACGTTATCAGCAGATATATAAAGGTTTGCCTGTTTTTAATACTTCCGTCGTGGCAACACAAACAGACAAAGGAATCGGGCAAGTTTATGGCGTGATGGCTCAACAAATTGATGCTGATGTTGCTAGTACCTCGCCACAACTTGAACAGCAACAAGCTATCAATATCGCGTTATCCTATTATCAGCAGCAAGCCCCATCGTTGGTTACGCAAGATCTTAAGACAGAAAATGAAAACGCTAAACTCATGGTTCGCTTAGATGAAAATCAAATCGCTCATGTGGTGTATCTGGTTGATTTCTTCGTGGCGACCAGTGAACCGTCACGTCCATTTTTCTTTATTGATGCGATGAGCGGTGAAGTATTGCAAACTTGGGAAGGCTTGAATCACGTTGAAGCGGCCGCTTCTGGCCCTGGTGGGAATCAAAAAACGGGTTTGTATCAGTACGGGATGGATTATCCAAATTTTATCGTCGATAAGGTCGGTAGCACTTGTAGCATGGTGAATAGTGCGGTGAAAACGGTCGATATGAAAAACGCCACATCGGGCGGTTCAACGTTCAGCTATTCATGTACAGACGCGAGCAATTACAACGATTACAAGTCGATCAATGGGGCTTATTCTCCACTGAATGATGCGCACTACTTTGGTAAAGTGGTGTTTGATATGTATAAAGATTGGATGAACACTTCACCACTGACTTTCCAGCTAACCATGCGTGTGCATTACGATAGTAACTATGAAAATGCGTTTTGGAATGGTTCATCGATGACGTTTGGTGATGGCCAGAATACGTTTTATCCACTGGTTGATATTAACGTTAGTGCTCACGAAGTCAGTCACGGTTTTACCGAGCAAAATTCTGGCCTGGTTTATGCGAATATGTCTGGTGGTATCAATGAAGCGTTCTCTGATATCGCTGGTGAAGCCGCAGAATTCTACATGAAAGGCAGTGTCGATTGGGTAGTGGGCAGTGACATTTTTAAGTCCTCTGGAGGTCTGCGTTATTTCGACCAACCATCGAAAGATGGTCGTTCTATTGATCATGCTTCTCAATACTACAACGGTCTCAACGTGCATAATTCAAGCGGTGTGTTTAACCGGGCATATTATCTGTTAGCCAATAAAGCCAATTGGTCGGTACGCAAAGGTTTTGAAGTGTTTACGGTTGCTAACCAATTGTATTGGACAGCCAACAGCACCTTTGACCAAGGTGGCTGTGGTGTGGCAAAAGCCGCGCAAGACTTAGGCTATACCGTAGTTGACGTGGTTGATGCATTTAATCAAGTTGGTGTGAATGCAAACTGCGGTGCTTTGCCTCCAACCGATAATGTGTTGGAAAAAGGTCTGCCAGTGTCGGCTTTGCAAGGGGCCAAAGGCTCTGAAGTTTACTACAACTTTACAGTGGCAAGTTCATCTAATGTGAAAGTCTCTACCAGTTCTGGTACAGGTGATGCCGATCTATATGTAAAAATTGGTAGTAAGCCAACAACATCGTCATGGGATTGTCGTCCATATAAATCGGGTAACAATGAGCAGTGTACTATCTCTGCTGAGCCAGGTATCACATATCACGTGATGCTTAAAGGTTACAGCAGCTATAGTGGCGTAACGTTAAGATTAGATTGATCGTTCTTGGCCATACATAAATAGGGGCATCAATTGTGCCCCTCTATTTTTGTCTCAACAGATCGACAGGAAAGCCCCTGCTACTCAACAACTACAGCGGTACCACTCACTGAAACCATTAACATGCCATTGGTTTTACCAAACGTTTCGTAATCAAGATCCACGCCGACTACGGCATTGGCTCCTAGCTCTTTTGCTCTTTGTTTTAATTCTTCTAGGGCAATCATCCGCGCTTTTTGCAGCTCTTGTTCGTATGTGGCTGAGCGACCACCGACAATATCGCGAATGCCTGCGAAAAGGTCTTTAAAGATGTTAGCACCGAGAATTGCTTCTCCTGCAATCACACCGCAGTAGCGGACAATGCGTTTGCCTTCAATGGTTGGAGTTGTAGTGATGTTCATGGGAAATCCTTGTAGGGTGTGGCTGCTGATATCACACCATGAATGATTGACTATTTCCAATCTAAAATTCAGAGATTACTATTAACGGCTACATTCATAACACAATGTTGGTGTGATGAAAGCGCAACGAAAGTTTGATCTTAACTTATTAAGGGTCTTTATTTCGGCCTATCAGACCGAATCGGTAACCAAAGCTGCAGATCAATTAGATTTAACTCAATCAGCGGTGAGTAATGCTTTGGCGCGTCTAAAAGAGCACGTTGGGAGCGATCTCTTTGTGCGAACAGGGCGTGGAATCAAGCCGACGCGTTTTGCTCAAGATCTGTATCAAAGTATCCAATCTCCGTTGATGGATATTGAATCGATGCTGGAAGGGGTCAATCAGTTTGATCCTAAAATATCGACTCGCCGATTTTTAGTGTATTGCCATGAAGCGCAGATCCATGCATTGCGGCAAGGGTTAGATCAAGCATTGGCTGATTTAAACATTGATGTGGTGTTGATGGAGCCACCGTCTAATGAAGACCGCCTGTATGAAGAATTACAGTTAGAAAAAGTCGATTTAGTGATTGATGTGGAAGCGCCGCAAAGCAAAGTTTTTCGTTCTAAACTTCTAAAAGAAGACAACTTATGCTGCGTGGTGCGTCAGGCTCATCCTAGGTTATCGAACCAAGGCCTAAGTAAAGCGGAATACTTACAAGAAGAACATGTGCTGCTGAAAATGCGCCGCTCACAACTTCCTTTTATTGATTGGTTTGTGAAAGAAGTGGTGCCTGTGCGGCAGGTGTACAGTCAACATTCGTCATTAATTGGTATGTTAGCGGCTGTCTCTTATAGTGATGCAGTTGCGGTTGTGCCGGTGACGTTTGCACAGCAGTACCAACACGTTTTTCAATTAAATATTCTTCCGTTTCCGTTTGAAGACCAACTTCTTCATTCACATATGGTTTGGTTGAGTAAGATGAATTTGAACCCAGCTAACCAGTGGTTGAGGCATTTAATTTCCGCACTATCGCAATAAAAAAGCAGCCGAGATACGGCTGCTTTATCATAGTCAATATATTTGGATTAAGGCGTTACAATACCGAAATTGCTGTCGAACGTGTCAAAAACCCCAATAAATCGGTCAAATTTCGTCTGGTCTGATATGGTGAATTTACCGCCTTTTACCGCGTCTGGTAACGACATCTTGCCTGTCAGAAGCTGCACAAAGGTCTCACGTGAGAAGCTTAACGTAATATCAGCTTGGTCAAATTGACGATTTTGATAAGTTTTTAATACCGCGTTTGATAGCTTCAATGCATATTGACCATTTGTCGTTTGATCATCACCTTTCACTTTGATGTTAACCGTCATATTCATGTCACTAGCAAGGTCTGGTTTTACCCTCACCGCTAATGATTCTAATACAGAATATACTGGCATATTGGCAACAATCGCTGTTGTATCTGGGGTCGCCGCTGGTGTGAAGCCGTGGCGTAGCTCTTTAGCGCCGATCAGGTAGTAATTACGCCAAGGGCCAGATTCGGCTTGGTAGCCCAGTTGTTCCATAGCATCAGCTTCTAAGTAGCGAGCGTCCATATTCTCTGGGTTTGAAAATGTCACGTTGTTCAGCAAGGTGGCAGCCCAGCGGTACTCGCCATTTTTAATCGCTTGTTTGGCGATTTCGATAACCTTATGTTCACCACCAATGGCTTCAACGTATTTTGCTCCTTGCTCCGATGGTGTGAGTGGGTTTAAGTTGGCTGGGTTGCCGTCCCACCATGCGCCGAAATAAAAGTCATAAGTGGCACGAGCGTTGTGCGACACTGTGCCGTAGTAACCACGGTTATACCAAGCTTTATCAAGTGATTCTGGCAGCGTGATGGATGCTGAAATTTCGTTAGGTGTGTAACCTTGGTTGGCTAAACGTAGCGTTTGGTCGTGAACAAATTTGTACATATCACGTGTTTTTTCAAGCTGCTCGGTGATGTTGTTCGTTCCCCAGGTCGGCCAGTGGTGAGAACCAATCATCACATCAGACTTAGCTGCAAACATTTCCAGTGATTCATCTACATAAGCCGCCCATGCATTGGCATCACGAGTTCGTGCACCGCGTAATGTGGAGATGTTATGAATGGTATGAGTCATCACTTCCGATGCCATTAAGACTCGGTATTTAGGGAAGTAGAAGATAAACTCTGAAGGCGCTTCAGAACCATTTGCCATTTGGAATTCGACCTCAACACCATCAATTTGATGAATCTCACCCGTATCCAAAACTTCCATAGTCTGCTCTACAATGCCTGGTTTACCGGTCGACGTTGTTTTACCCAAACCACCATCCACTTTACCAGTAGGACCTGCGTCGACCATGTTGCCATACATATAGCTAGCACGACGACTCATGGCATTACCCGCTAGTACGTTTTCTGAAATTGAATGTTCAAAGAAATCTTTTGGAGCAATAACGGGAACCTTACCGCTTTCAATATCTTTCTTATTCGTGACTCCCCAAATGCCGCCAAAGTGGTCTATATGAGAATGAGTAAATACCACAGCTGAAACTGGTGCATCTTCAACGTGTTGACGTAACAGGTCAATCCCCGCTTTAGCGGTTTCTTCCGACAGCAGAGGGTCTATTACTATCCAACCGTGCTCACCGCGGACAAAGGTCATCACAGACAAATCGAAGCCACGGATTTGGTATATATCCTCTTTAACCTTGAATAAACCATGCTGATTATTGAGTTTAGCCATGCGTTGTAAAGAAGGGTTAATGGTATCAATGTTGTGGTCGGTATTTACAAAATCGAACTTAGTAAAATCCCATACAACATTGCCGTTTTTGTCTTTAATCGTACTTTCTGGCCATGTGGCGATAAAACCGCGAGTCGCATCATTAAAATCCTTGGTATTGGCAAAGTCTAAATAATTTGCCACTTGATCATTTTTTTCGATGGTAAATTCGCTGGCTGGTTTCACGCTAGGGCTTGGTATCACTAATGTACTGGCTGAATGTGAGCTTGTGCCCGCAACGGCTAGTGTGCTGATGACAGCGAAAGATAAGGGAAGGAGTCGTAGGTTCATGGTTGCCTCACTATGGTCTAGATTCAATACAATGTAGGTGCAGAGCATCATAGTGAAGAGTTAGGTATTAAATCATTATAGATATATCGCTATCTAATATTTATTTTGTAAATATCAGATGTGGTACGAGGCTTCCACAAATTTGCCTTGTCTTAAGCATCGAAAGCTAGATTTGTCGTTATGGCTGGTGACCGTTATAACCACTGCACTTTTGCTGTGTGTAGAGAAAACATGTCGTTAGATAATTTGATGGACGCCATTGCTGACCAAGGTTGGTATGTATGGGATGACTTTTTAAACCCAGAGCAAGTACAAAATCTGCGTAGTTGTATGCCACAGTCATGGCAAGGGGCGCGTATTGGTCGACACGAAGCCTTACAGCGTGAAGTGGAGATTCGTAGTGATAAAATTCAATGGTTGGAAGAGAGTATGGGCCAGCCAGTGCAAGATTATTTAGAGCGTATGGAGCAAATTCGCCGAGAGGTGAACCGTCATTTTTTTCTCGGTCTGTTTGAGTATGAAGCTCATTTTGCCAAATATGAGCAAGGGGCGTTCTACCAAAAGCATTTAGATGCCTTTAAAGGTAATGAAAGCCGCAAATTGACCACTGTATTTTACATGAACGAGCATTGGAGCGAAGAAGATGCTGGTGAGTTGGCGATGTATGATCTCAACGATACCCACCTTGCAACGCTTGCTCCGCTATCTGGTCGTTTACTGGTGTTTTTATCGGAACGTTTTCCACATGAAGTGCTACCAACCAAAGCCGAACGTGTCAGTATTGCTGGGTGGTTTCGAGTCAATGGTGTGACCGATAACAAGTTAGATATTGCAATTTAGAATTGCCAGATACTGCGTGGCTTTATTGAAGTTATGCAGTACCGGGCAACCTCTAAAATTTAGGCGGATTTGGTTCAGGTAAATTCAACAATCGTAAAGTGAGGATGCTCACTCAGCGCTTCCATCATCAGCAAGCAATCCGTTGCCACTAGGTATTCATTTTCTTCATTTTTCAGTAGAATGCATTCTTGTTTATGCTCATTATGTAACGTATCCACAGCGATGCCGGAATACGTTGCCCCACTCTTTAGAGTGAGTTTTACAGGCAAATGAAACAAGCACGCAAGTTCAATATAGTCGTATTGACTGCAAGCAATCATCGTATACTCCTAAGTGTTACACTGTTCGGTTGAGATACTCATTTTGCAAAATGTACATGCGTTTTACATCTCGGTACTGACCATTGATAAAGAACTCTTGTACTAAATGTCCTTCTTCAATAAAACCTGCTTTTTCATAGAGATGAATTGCTTTTTCATTCTCAGTGGCAACATGCAGATAAATCTTATGTAGGTTTAAAATAGTGAAAGAGTAGTCGAGTGCTTTGTTAATTAAGGTTTCAGCAAACCCCTTGCCTTGGTGCTCTGGGGTGATGATGATCTGAAACTCACCGCTACGATGAATGTAATCAATTTCAATTAATTCGACCAGACCAATCAATTCTCGGCTTTCATTTTCAACCACAAATCGACGTTCGGCATTGTCGTGAATATGTTTGTTGTACAGCTCTTCGAGCTCATCAAAAGATTCATACGGCTCTTCAAACCAATAAGACATGATATTGCGGTTGTTGTTGAGATTATGGATAAAACGTAAGTCACCGCGTTCCAACGCTCTTAAAAATAATTGATTATTCATAACAGACCTTACATTGCACTAAGGCCTTCATCTTATTCCTAGTGTGTTGCAATACAAGTATTGTGAGAGAATTTTGTAACACTTATCGTTTTTAACTTGTTGTTTTTCATTGATGTGAAAAGAAGAGTGTAAGAAAAAGGCCAAGCAAGAATGCTTGGCCTAAATGGATTAATGGAAGAAGTCGACTTGCTGCTTTAAGGCTTCTGCTTGTTGTTGCAATTGCGTTGCGCTTTGAGAGGTTTGCGCGCTGGTATTGCGACTTTGGGCGTTTAGATCACTAATTTCTGTCGCACTTGCGGCGACTTCTTGTGACACTTGCGCTTGTTCTTCAGCTGTTGCAGCGATGGTATCTGCCTGCGATGCAATTTCACGGACTTGATCGGCGATCGATTCCAATGCTGTGCCAGCATCTTGCGCACTATCTAAGACACTATTGGCATTGGTTTGGCTTTGGTTCATCAGGTTCACAGCATTACCCGTAGAACTCTTTAGTTTTTCAATAATAGCCACGACATCTTTAACAGATGTTTGAGTACGGTGTGCCAGTGTACGCACTTCGTCTGCAACTACAGCAAAACCACGGCCTTGTTCACCTGCTCGCGCCGCTTCAATGGCTGCATTTAGTGCTAATAAATTGGTCTGTTCTGCTATTTCATCAATCATCCGCGTGACGGTTTGAATGCTCTCACTGTCTTTGTTGACCTGTTCAATTGCTTGAGCTGAACGATCTAGCTGGTCATTAAGCTGTGCGACATCAATACAAACCGTTTCCACTAGACTCAAACCAGATTGAGTGTCTTGATTAGCATGGCGAACATTTTCGGCAATCGATTCAACCTGTTCTGCAACGGCTTTGGCAGAGGTTGCCATCTCTTCGATCGCCGTGACGACTTGTTCAACTTGCTGTTGCTGAACGTCGGCTTGTGCCAAGTTATTGTTAGCATCTTGAGAGACATTATTGGATTGAATGCTGACATTATCACTGGTTGAACGTATTTCTCCGACCAGTTGATTAAGTTGTTGTGCCGTATGCGCAACACCGTTAGTCAAGCGTATGATCTCGTTGCGTGATTGAGTATTTCCTGCGGCAATGTTTAGGCTGACTTCGCCTTTACCTAAACGCTCCATATAGCCTGTTAATGTTGTTAGTGGCTGGATGGTTTTGTTTAAGAACAGTGTCATGATAAGGAAAGTCGCACCACCGACTAAGAGTGAAATAATCACAATCAATTGGAGCAGATCATTACTGGCTTTGGTCACTTCGCTAATGAACGTTCCCCCAAGTAATTTCCAGTTCCAGCCTGGTACTTCAGTAAAAACGAGGTATTTCTCACCCACAGTATCATTATATTTGAATGGGTAACGAATCAAGCCACTTTGTTGTTCAAAGATAGCCGTAAAAGGTTTGTTCCCTTCATAGTCCGGAACTTCAATAATTGATGGGCTGTTTTCGTTATTGATTGGATGGAGTAAATACTTACCTAGATTATCTTCTCGGTTATCGACTACTATGGTGTAGCCGCTATCACCCCATGTCACTTGCTTTAAGCTATCAAACAGATCATGAGTGGCATCTTCAACCGGCAAGCCGATAAATGAGATAGCATTGGTTTTGCCAGCTCTGTCTTTAACTGGCGCGTAGTAGGTAATGTATTTCTTGCCAAATAAAGTAACTTGATCGTAATAAGGCTGGCCACTCATTAACTTTTGATACCCGGGGTGGTTACTGTCCAATATTGTACCAACTGCGCGGTTACCATTTGGATCTTTCAGAGAGGTTGAAATACGTACCCATTCATTACCTGCTGGCGCAAATATGGTGGCAACAGCTCCGGTATCACGAGTGAAGCTATCCACCAATTTTGTGTCATTAACTAGGCTGTCACCGTACTGAGTGATGTTACGAATTTGTCGACCAGCAAATTCTACGGTGTAGTCTTCAACGTAAAGGCCAGCTAAGTAACCATTTTGAAAAGTAGATTCAAGAATTTTGGTGGTTTCTAAGTAAGCGTCAAATTGTCCGGCAATGGTTTTTGCTATTGCTTCCACTTTCGATTGGTGCTCTTTTAACGTCGATTCAAGCAGTAACTGGGAGGCATTGCGATACACCAATGCAGCGATACTGGAGAAAGCGATAAGCAAGCAAAGCGTGATAACTAACTTTAGTTGAAAGCCGACACTGCTATTTTTGTAGCGATTAATCATGTAATTACCTGTATTGGGAGCTTTTATTATTGTACGTATGGTTGTGTTGTTCAAAAATTCGGTCATTACTCTAACAAATAAGTTAGCGATGTGGTGTTGATTTGAGTTAATGATTTTTAATTTAATTATTGGTGGGGTGAATGAGATGTATGGGGGTTGACTTGAGTCGGAGAAGGAAAGTTCTGTGTCAGATATTGTCATGCTGGCACTGCCACCAATATCACTTAAACCACCATCGGCGTGCAAAGCCTGTTTGGGAAAAACAGCAACGCGTAATCAAGCGGAGTTTGTGAGTAAAGTCATCCTCGGTTTAACGTTGAACTAATGTAACTTTATGATGAGCTGAGCCAGTTTTATTATACTTTCCCGCCATTCTACAGTGTCTTCAAAATTGGCGGTACTGAAGCGTACGCAGTGTTGATATTGTCCCTGTGTCGCAAATAGATTGCCTGGCAGGAGGCTGATTTTTTGTTTAATACACTGCTGATAAAGCTGAAAACTGTCGATAGAGTGGGGTAGTGTGAGCCAGCATAAAAATGAGCCTTCAGGGCGACTTAAATGAAACTGATCTTGTAGAGAAGGGTATTTATTTAACTCGTTTGTCAGTAATTTCGCAAATCGTTGTTGGTTTTGCTGATAAGTTCTGCGCATTTTGTTCAAGTGTTGACGGTATTTGCCACTAGACAGAAACTCCGCAACTGCCGATTGCATCAAGTTCAAGCTGCCCATGTTTTCGCTCAGCAGTGATTTTTCTATTTGAACCTGATATTTCCCCGCAATAATCCAACCGATTCTTAGCCGAGAATCTAATGTTTTTGAGAGTGAGTTGATATAAATAACGCGATCTTGATCATCAAGCATTTTTAGGCTGGGCAGGGGGGCACCAAAGTACAGGCTACCAAAGACATCATCTTCAATTATCGGTACGCCGTCACTCAC
Source organism: Vibrio sp. 1180_3 (assembly GCF_029478545.1). Lineage (NCBI taxonomy): Bacteria > Pseudomonadati > Pseudomonadota > Gammaproteobacteria > Vibrionales > Vibrionaceae > Vibrio > Vibrio sp. 1180_3. The sequence goes on along the minus strand of NZ_SJFM01000033.1, from coordinate 14,440 downwards.
TGCTAACAGCTGTTTACGAGCTTCGATAGGCATTAAAGAACCCGTTGGATTATTAAAATTCGGGGTGACTAGAATTGCTTTTATTGGCCATTGAGATAAAGCCAGCTCAAGGGCATCGATATCTATACCTAATGCATTATGGCTCGGAATTTCAATCACCTTTAATCCTAAAGACTCGAGTAATAGTAAGGTGCCAAAGTAGCAAGGTGATTCTACCGCGACAATGTCACCAGATTGAGTCAAAGCGCGAAACGCAAGACTGATCGCTTGCTGTCCTCCATGAGTAACCGCAATTTCTTGTGATTTGACATTAATGCCTAAATCTTGCGAGATCTTTAGCAGTTGCTTTATTAGCTCACTGTTACCTGGTGGGAGTTGATAATGGCTAGGAATATGAGTTTGCATGCGACTATGGCGACCAATTTCTGCATACAGACTGCGAATTGCTGTTCCTTGGGTATTAGGGTGCGCGGACCCTGCGGGCATTCTATGTTTAACCGTTGGTTGTACCAAAATTGACTTTGACATGGATAACAAATCCACACTATTAGGTTGCGATAGATTGCTTTCAACAGTGGTGCTAGTTTGCTGTACACGATATCCAGAACGAGGCTGTGAATAGAGTAAACCAATAGCCTCTAATGCTTGATAGGCTCGAATCACCGTATTTTTGCTGACCGATAATTGTTGCGAAAGTTGCCGAATGGACGGTAATTTATCGTGCGCTTGAAATAGCCCATCTTCAATGACTTGTCTGAGATATCGCTCTACACCATCGTATTTGTATTCAACTTTCATTCTGTACCCATAAAAACATCAAAGTCTGTGCCTTTCTTGTCATCCTGTACCTAAATAAAGTAGCAGTATGGAGTCGCTTATGGCTAGGAGATTTGTCATGTTAATAAGGTTAATCCCGTTTCTATTCGTTGTGTTATGGGCATCTGGATTTGTGGGGGCTCGATTTGGTCTCGCTTATGCCGAGCCTGCCACGTTACTTACTTTGCGAATGGTTGCAAACGTTGCGCTATTTTTGGGGTTAGTTGTGCTGCTCAAGCGTCGTATTCCACGAGGTCGCCATTTCTGGCATTCGTGTGTGAGTGGCGTGTTGATTCATGGCTGTTATCTCGGTGGAACTTATCAGGCTATTTTTTGGGGAATGCCTGCTGGTTTAAGCTCGCTGTTGGTGGGAATACAGCCAATTTTAACTGCTTTATTACTAGTGGTGATGAGCTCCGAGCGTTTTAATATTGCTCAGTGGCTAGGGTTGGCTTTGGGTTTTACAGGTATCAGTTTAGTCTTGATGGGTAATATAGAATGGCAGTCAGAACACTATAAATGGTTCGCGATTGGTTTATGTTTGTTGTCATTGTTGGGTATTACACTTGGCACTTTGTACCAGAAAAAGTTTTGCCAGGGCATTGATATGGTTGGCAGTGCTACGGTGCAATATTTGGCAGCTCTGTTCCTGTTCCTTCCTTGGGCATTAAGCTTTGAAACTATGCAAGTTCAATGGACTTCAACCTTCATCATGACCCTTGCCTGGCTTGTGGTTGTGTTGTCGTGTATCTCGATTTTATTATTGCTGTATATGGTTGAGCACGGTGCTGCTTCTAGCGTGGCATCGGTTTTTTATCTTGTGCCGCCAACAACTGCCATTCAGGCGTGGCTTGCTTTTGGAGAGTCATTTGATTGGCTGGGTGTGGCTGGTTTTTGCCTCGCGGCTATTGCTATATATTTAGTGGTTAAAAAGCCTAATATAGCTATCAAACGTTTTAAAACCGCATTGGAACCTTAATTGAACATCGTCATATTTGGAGTTAAGTGATGATTCAGATGGATGTGTAGTGAAAACGAAAAAGCTCCCTCGCGGGAGCTTAGTTTGTATAGCCTACATAAGGTCTATTTTCAGTTTACTCAAGTACAGCCGTGTTACTAATGCCCGCTAAACTATTGTCAGCCATAAAGTCCACAATATCACTTATCATCTCAGTATGCATTGCGGTATCTGAGCCTCCAGTATCTTGCGGGAAAATAAAGGTGCTATGTACCCCAACCGATGAAAAGTTGATGAAATCTTTTGTATTCGTGATGCTGCCAGAGTTTGAACTGTTAATCGTTGTTAAACCTAGCTTGGTTGCCAGCGGTTCACTGCCTGCAAACGGTGCATTTGCGACCATGTTTGGAACGGTTGAATCACCATTCACTTGCAAAGCGTAGGTAGGTAAACTCGAGTTAATGAAACTGGCGTTAGTGAATGGATCGACAGTATCTAACAGCGTTTGTGCTGCGTAGGCAAATTGACTGAAACCAGCATTGACAGTGACTTTTTGGTCGGCGGTCGCGAGTGAGTCAAACAAGTTATAGCACTGTTCATCAGAAAGAGAGGCGCATTGAAGTGCAGCAAAATTACGGTAATCAAGGCTCGCAGAGCTGGCAATGTTGTGCTTGATCAACGGACCAAACGCCTCTGAGCCCAGCAATAAGTTGGCGATTTGACCACCAGAATTGGCCGTGCTCAATGAAGAATACGCGTAAACGGCATCGGCCATACCACCATCAAGCGTCCTATTAGCGGCAGCGACTGCTGGTACACCAACAACACCACCCAAAGAATGACCAAGAAAACGTGGTGGATTAGCTATGGCATCTGTACTTTCTAGCATGCTATTTTTTAATGATTCCTTAATTTCACGCGAATAATTCAGCGCAAAAGTCAGGCTCATAATGTCGAGTTCACTTTGACGAACATTATCGCGTGCAACGGCTAGGTTATTTAAGTTGAGATAGGCGGTGACATCAACATTGGCAGAGCGCGTGCTGTCTAGGCTGCGTGAACCGTGCAAAGGCAAATCAATCGCAAGAACAGCGATGCCATTGGCTGCTAAATTGGCCGCAAAGAAATAGGCATTTTCTTTGGCTGACGTAATGCCATGTTGGTAAATAACCACTGGCCAATCAGCTGCCGTATTTGATGGGGTAAATAGCAGGAGATTAACCGATTCTAACGACTTAATTTTCGGTATTGGATTGTAACGCGTGATGTATCGATTTGGATCTAATGCCGAACCATCAGACTTAGTAAGATCCATTCCTACTAGTTTCAATTGCTCTGTTGTGCTTGATGCTAAAACACTGGTGTCAATTCCAGCTGCAATTAATTGCGAGGCAATGGTTGTTTTTTCGGTATCATCAGACAGGGCTTGTGAAATCAAAGCTAAGCTTGGCATTGCCGATTCAAAGGGTTGACTGTTCCAGGTAGTCCCTTTTTCTAAATAATAAGGCAACTGTACTGTCCCTTTACTAACATAGACTCCACTCGCGCCGAATTTGCTATTTAGTAGTGTTTTGATTACGCCACTAGAATCAAAATAAGTGGTGAAATTGGTGTCGGCGTTCAAAGCATCGGTGTAGGTGCTTGGGCTATTCATGACCATAGTATAAGCTGATGACAGGTCAATATTATTTGGGTTGGCACTGCCTTTCCATACTTGCCCAATATCAAGGTTCTGATTAGCTATTGCAGCAGGTAAAGCAGAAGCTGTTGCCCCTTTTACCGCAAATAAGGTGTCCCCGACTGATTGAGTGGTAAACCAAGTTGAGTAGATAATTTTAGTGCTGTCGACTCCGGTAGCTTGGAACAAGGCTTCAACTCCTTGCGTGACTTTTTGAACCGTTGCTAAGCTGCCTTCGGTATAGATTTTTTTCGATGATTTCAGCGCCGCATAACTGCTTGAGGTACCGACTGGGTCTCCATTTTCATCGCTGACCGCTTCCGTAATCGCGAGAATGTATTCCGAGCTTGGGTTTAAGTCACTCTTCATCACAATGCTCAACGTATCTGTTTGAGCGCTCGAATAGACCGTAAAATGCGTTCCATTAGTTAAAATGGTTTTTGGTGTTGGAGAGCCAGTCATGCTGTCGGATAGCTCAATGAGATAGACTCCAGACGTGACAATACCATCGGCTAAACCGGTTCCCTCAAAATTCATAATCAGTGGCATTGATGTTGACCACCCATCCATAGTACCCATCGCTGCGATAGGGTTGGTTAAGGCATCATTACCACCAGTTGGAATTTCAAGCGTACCGTCACTGGCGTTCATTAACGCAAAGGAAGGCACTGGTACGCTGGCGTTTGAGCCCTGTAAGGTGAATTTTATTTTGGTATCACGTGCTAGTGCATCTTGAATGTATGATTCGTATTGGGTTTTATGGGTCGTGCTCGATGAATCATCACCACAGCCAGCAAGTAGCAGGGCGCTGCAAAGGACAGATAAAGCGATTCCGTGTTTCATAATGTGCTCCGCGCTTAGAAGGTGTAGTTGATTTGGACAGAACTAATGTAGGCGTTACCTTTCGAATTGAACTTCAAGGTTTCGCTCAGAGCATTAGTTTCTTCAAAGGAGCCATCTTTACTTTGTACGTAGGCAAAGCCAGCATCAAGAGAAAGGTCGGGATTAAAGAGATAGGTTAGACCGAGGGAGTACCAGTTACGGTCACTATCTGGAATACTCAGTGTCGCTTTACCTGCCTGCTCGTCGTAAGCAAAACCAACGCGACCAATTAAACTGGTAGAGAACTGATAAGTACCGCCGATTGACCAACGTCCATTGTCTTCATAGTGTTCTTGTTTATAAAAACATTGGTTTACTACTCCGTCATTGCAATCGGGAGACGTCGCTTTCAGTTCGGAGAATGTGCTCCAGTCGGTGCGTTGGTAGCTGTAGTGTAATGCAAAGGCTTCGGTGATTTGGTGGAAACCAGATAATTCCCAAATGGCAGGTAAACTGATTTCAAGACGCCCAGTGACCATAGAGCTGCTGGTTATTCCACTGTCGTAACTTTTAAATTCACCATCGTCGAAATCGAGATCAACTTTTGAGCGATAACCAAAACCCAATCGATGGTCTTGATTTATTTCATACATCGCGCCGATATTCCAACCAAAACCAAAGGTATCGCCTTCTAACGAAATTAATTTGTCTGTAATGCTCCCACCTAAAAATGGAGCCAATGCACCTTTATGACGAGTCAGTTCCGCTTGTGCATAGACCAAGTTCAACCCCGCCCCAATACTAAACTGATCGTTAATGCGATATGCCACCGCAGGGTTCAAGTTGACTGTCACTAATGAGGTATCCCCGGCTAAGTCACCAGCTTGAATATCATCTGGATAATCGGTCGCGACGCCATACGTTGTAAACATACCAATTCCCCATGACCACTTATCGTTGATCGGGCTGAGATAATAAGCCGCAGGTACAACTTGCATCGGTGCTACGTCAGTGGCTTGTTCACCATTAGTGGTATCCCAGACATCAACGTTTGGATCTACAAGGGTCACTGCTCCTGAAAATTGCGCACGATCAAAAAGGGTCATAGCAGAAGGGTTTCGCGCAATGACAGAGGCATTGTCAGCGACAGCGGCTTCACCAGAAAAAGCTCTGCCAAGGCCAGATGCTGAGTGTTCCGCAACTTGGAATCCAGCCGAATGTACATTAAACGCAGTCAAGATTGACAGCGCGAGTAGAGAGCGGGGTTTGATGATCATTCTCGACCTCCTAAGGCCTTTTTATAATTATTTCGTTGTATTTATATTGCACAATCCGATGTTAAATTTGTGTTATATAAATGTCAAAGAAAATAGTGATTTAAATACCAAAAGGCTCGAATGTTAGTTTCTAACTAATTGTAATTCAAGATAAATTTAACTTTTCATGGTATGACCAGTATGGTTTTGTTGGGTAGGTTGAATAAGGGGATTAGATGAGGCTAATATAAATATTCTGTCAGTAATTGATTGAAATTATTGAAGTTGGTGATGTTGTGGTTTTGATTTAGTGAGTTAGGCAAAGAGCGGGAATGGAGGTAGCCTGAAGCTTGCCCAGGCTACCTTAACTGAGTGATTATCGACCAACAAAAGCAACAACGACTTTGTCGTTATTTAACGTTCTTGAAAACACGTAGGCGCCTGGTTGTTTAATTTCTTTATGCAAACCGGCACCAATAGCAGGGTGGGCTTGGCGGAATTGGCCCACTGTTTGCCAATGGTTTAACAACGATTGTCGCTGAGTATCCAACTGCCACATCATGTCGGAACGTGTTCCTTGATGAAAGTCATCAGCGTAAGGGCCCACTTGTCTTGCGACTTCATCACCATAATAAATTTGTACTGCACCGGGTGAAAGTAGTAATGCGTTAGCAGCATTACGTTGCATTTCAAATGATTTGAAGCGACCAAAAAACAGCTCAGTATCATGGGAAGACATGTAACTGACGGGGTTAAAGTCCGGATGCAGAGTCAGTGTTTTTGCGTAGTCGCGGTATACCATCTCCATTTGACTAAAGCATGCAGCCCCTTTATCCAGCTTTTTCTGCATATCGAAGTTGATCAGTGCATCAAATCCATCGTCAAAGTAAGGGCTACGGTAGGCTGAATGCCCCCATACTTCACCCATCATCCAGAAAGGTTGCCCTGATTTCCCATTAGCCTCTCGCCATTGCTCTAGGCTACGCGATGCTTCTTTCTTTAAGCGTTGCCAGACCTCTCCTTCAACGTGCTTTACCGTATCCACCCGATAGCCATCAATACCAAAACGCTTAACCCAGTCGGTTTGCCACTCAATTAAATAATCTGCCACGCTGTAGTTATCGCGTGCGACAACTCGCGTTCCTGGGTTACGCAGCAACCATTGGGGCGGTGTGACTGCGGTAGTTGATTCGGTTTTGAAATCAGGTAAACCAGCTAACGTCATAGTAATATCACTAGAGCCTGGTTTTGAATAACCAGGCAAGCCGGCACGGACCCAGTCCGCTCCCCACCATTGTGACCAGTTTTGGCTTTGATAGTCGATAGACTGATTATAACTGTGCCAGTTTTGACCAGATTGAGGTGCCCAATCTGCCCATTTTTTTGGTAAATCTTGGCTATTAACGACATCAATGCTATCGAATTGCAGGTCGGCGAGTGTAGCGTAACCAGAATGGTTGATGACGGCATCGAGTAAGATTTTTATGCCGCGTTTATGTGCTTCGGTGACGAGTGTTTTTAGATCTTCATCTTGGCCGAAGTTCTGATCAATTTTGGTGAAATCACGAGTCCAGTAACCGTGGTAGGCATAAAATGGAAAGGAGTCACTATCGCCCCCACCGACAAAACCGTGTACTTGCTCGACGATAGGCGAAAGCCAAATGGCATCGGTTCCTAAGCTTTTTATGTAGTCGAGTTTTTCAATGACACCTTTTAAATCGCCACCGTGAAAGGTTCCTACTTCATCGTTACCGTCTTTTTTTCGCCCATAACTATTGTCGTTGCTGGTATCGGCATTGTTGAACCTATCTACCATCACAAAGTAAATATTTGCGTTGCGATAGGTGAACGGCTGCGCTTCATCAGATCTATCTATTGGCTCTAGTAGCACCAAGCCACCACTGTTTTGTGAAGGTAAAAGTGTCACCTTGCCATCTTTAACCACAACTTTTTGGTTAGTGAAGCTCTCTTTTAATTGAGTACCATCGGCGAAGGTTTTTCCGAGTTCTAGCGTGACTTCACCACCTTGGTATTGCTCGCAAGTTACCGCCGGAATGGGTCTTTTAAACTCTTTTTTGGTCGATTTTTTCGCTTGGCGAACAAAAGTCAGCGTATGTTGTGCTTGGTCGTAGTTAAAGGCGTAATCCCCCGTGAAGCGAATTTTTAGCGGTAATTCAGTGGGGGAGCCACAATTTAAGGCAACGGGAGTATTGAATTTGATCTTTTGATCATTCGGCGCAACGCAATTACCCTCAAGGCCGGTTATTTTGAGTGTGTAACTGTCTTTTGTCAGTGGAATAACTAACGGCTGTTGGGCGTCGAGTGGAAAATCACGGCTGTTGGTGGTGGTAGATATGGTCAGATTGGGTGAGGCTAAAACGACAGGCGCAGCTGCGCATAACGCTAGGGCTAAAGTGGTGAGTTTCATGCTCTATCCTTGGTCTTGTACTCGTTGATGATGTTCAGTTGTTTTTATTTTTTGAATCGCTGTAGGGCGAGGTTACTCGACCTTGAGGATAAAGCCTGGATATGGCGATGACATCATTCTTCAGCCTAAGCCCCAAGAGTTTGCTATCGATCACAATTCACTGATTGGGGGCGTAGACGTTCGGTTGTTGCTTTTGCTTTAAACTCAAGTGAAACTGATGACTATCAATAAGATAAGGAGAGTTTACATGCGCGTTATCGTGCTGCTGTGCGTGATCTGGTCATGTTGGGTATCGGCTAATGTACCTGATTTTATCCTCCCCTTTGTTGAGCAAAATACACATCAATTGACCCAGTCAGAGCTGACTCAGCGCAATGATATGATTGAATGTGGTGATGAGCATAGAGCTCCAATTTATTGTAGTGATGTGGTTGAGTACTACAAAACTTCCGCGTGGGCAGAGCTTGAGATCACTAACAGCGAAGTTAGCTCGGTGCGGATGCATATTGATTTTAGCCGTATGGCCTACAGTGATTTACAACTGAACTTAAGACGCGATGGTTTTCAACTGACGCAAGTTATGATCGGTGATCAATATTTTTCAGTGCAAGAACAGTTAACAAAACATTCAATGCCAGAGGTTGATAAAGCGTTAGTTTTATTTTTGAATCAAACGCCGACGATTTTTCCTCAACAGCAGCAGTGGCAGAAGGGAAACAACATTGCACAATTGGTGACAGATGGGCAAGCCATCTGCCTTGTTTTTACTCATTCGGAGTCAACTCTTTAGGCTGGCGGTTTAAAAATGTCACCATAGCGGCGTGATCTAAAAAGCCATCTGCCTTTTTGTGGCTACGTAAATATTGATAACCCGAGATGATTTTACGTTGTCTTTCTTGCTCTTCTTGGCTTAATTGATGTCCAGTAATGGTTTGATACGCTAGGAGAAAGGCGTCCATATCCACGACTTCAGCTTGACGATATAAATACCCGCAGCCGGTGGCGAGCCACTCAAGTGAGCAGTTGGCTCGCATCGCAATCTGATTCGCTTTGGATAAACTTGGCTCACTGCCTCTAAGGTATTTTCGAATTAATCCTTCTGATAATTCAACGCGGCGAGCAAAGCCACTGATGCTTTCTTCGCCAATTAATTCTTGTAAACGTGTAGAAAAACTCACAACTTCGTACTCCAGTTCGAACTTCCGTAGTCTATCCGTTGAGCCATACAACAAACAAGCTTAGGATGATGTCAGTTGAGAGAAAAGGAGACAACCAATGGTTGCTAAAGTAACAATTGCGCCTCAAGGGCCAGATTTTTCCGAGCTCGTTCAAGGGTATTGGCGTTTAGGTGAATGGGGCATGACGCCACAGCAGCGTTTGACGTTCTTAAAACAGCATTTAGAGCTAGGGATTACCACCGTTGACCACGCGGATATTTATGGTAGCTACCAATGTGAAACATTGTTTGGTGAAGCCTTGGCTCTTGAGCCTTCATTGCGTGAACAGATGCAGATCGTCACCAAGTGTGACATCAACTTATGTGGAGACAGAACTCCACAACGTAAGATCAATCATTACGATACTAGCTCTGCGCATATCTATCAGTCAGTGAATAACTCGCTTGAGCGTTTAGGTGTCAGTGAAATTGACGTGCTACTGATTCATCGTCCTGATGCTCTGATGGAGGCTGATGAAGTCGCCGAAGCATTTTCTGAACTGCACAAAGTGGGTAAAGTGAAACACTTTGGTGTCTCAAACTTTAGTCCTCGCCAGTTTGAATTGCTTCAGTCTCGCCTAGGTAAACCACTGGTTACCAATCAAGTGGAAATTAATCCATTGAATTTTGAAGTGGCGCACGATGGCACTTTGGATCAGCTGCAAATGAACCGCACTCGACCAATGGCGTGGTCATGCCTTGGTGGCGGTAGTATATTCAGTGGTGATACTGAACAAGCAAAACGTGTACGCGAAGAATTAGAAGCGATTCGACTAGAAATTGGCGCTCAAAGTATCGACCAAGTGATTTTTGCTTGGGTGCGTCGTTTACCTTCAAAGCCGTTACCAATTATCGGTTCAGGCAAAATAGAACGCGTGCAAGCGGCTATTGCAGCACTGGAGTTTGAATTAACTCGTGAGCAATGGTATCGAGTTTGGGTAGCCTCAAAAGGTCATGGTGTGCCATAGAGTGGCGTCTAATCTCTATTGCTAAAAAGAGAAATATCTAAATGGAAGAGCCAGCATTAAAACTGGCTCTTTTTTATTTATGTCTGTGTTTGCAAGGCCTAATACCAATCACAGTAAATAAGTGATCAGAAATAGCGCAGGAAAAAGGCTTGAGAACAAGGCAGCTTTTTTCGACAAGAAGTTTCGATAAGTAGTTATTCTACAATCAAAAATTCTAACGCAGTTATCGAGCATTTTAACCAGCTAGGATGAACAGTTATTTACTACGATTGGTATAACCATGGATCATCGCAGGGGCAAGTTGAAATTTGGCAAAGGACTGCGCAGGAATAGGCTCTGAGTAGTGAAAGCCTTGGATATAACGGACACCGAGTTGTTCGAGTGCGAGCGCTTGCTTTTGATTTTCGACGCCCTCGGCGATAAGGCGCATATTGAGATGTTTTGCTAGCTTAATCATCGACACCAGTACGGGAGTAATCGCTGAATTCTGGTGCAGGCTTTTAATAAAAACTTGATCAATTTTGATGGTGTCGAAAGCATGTTGATGAATAAAGTTTAAGCCAGAATAACCGGTACCAAAGTCATCAACAGCGATTTTAAAACCAAGTTGTTTTAATAGGGCCAAATTATCGATCGCTTGTTCTAATTCTTCTGCGCTGAAATTATTATCTTCTGTTATCTCAAGCAAAAGTTGAGGAACAATATTTGCGTGTTTCTCTGCGTATCCAACCATGTGTTCAATGAAGTCTATATCCACTACCAATAACCGACTGATATTGATACTAATGTATTGTGCATTAAGATAGCTTGAGTGCTGTTCAACAAACTCAGTGACCAAGTCTAGTACACGGTAGGTAATTTGATGGATGACCCCGATACGCTCAGCTAAAGGAATAAAAATGGTTGGTGAAATATAGCCTTGTGAAGGTTCATTCCAACGCATTAAAGCCTCGCAGCCAACAATTTTATTTTCAGATATATCTACGATAGGTTGCAGGTACAGCTCTAATTGATGGTTGGATATAGCCTCTTTCAGAGAGACTGCCAAGGTATTTCTACTGAGGTAATAATTGTACCAACCAAGATAAAGTAAAGAGAGCACACTCGAGACGAGTAAAACAAGCCATAAACGCTGGGTGAAATGGTATAAGTATGAACCAGTGTTAAGATGAATTTGAATGGAAAGAGGATAGTATTCTGATTGAAACAGGAAAATGCGTAGAGCCGAATTCATCGAACCTTGCTCGCTATGTATACTTTGGCTTAACACTTCAACTTGATAGCCGTAATGCTGCGCTGCCAAATCGGGGGCTACTAAGTCCATAAACTGTTCGGGAGGCATTAGCGCATTGATACCGCTCATATCTGGTTGAGAGGCATAAACGAAAAAAGTGAGCTCTTTATTACGCGACTGAGCCAAAGAAATCGTAGTATTACTCGGTGACTCTTTGAGCCTGTCTGTAATGTTTTTATAGAAATGTATGGTGGAAGGCCCTTCTTGGCTTGTACAAAAAATAGTGCCTTGTGCACTGTACATGCCCACTTCTTTTATCAATTTTGAACGAAACGTATAACTTCGTAAGGCGAGTACGTCTTCTCGATAGCAATGGGGTGAAACTGAAGTTCCGAGCTGATTCAGTTCACTCGATGTCTGATTGATATAATTTTCGAGCCGCTGTATAGCTTGCTCTCCAAAATATGCCGCTTGATGGTTTGTGTCGTAGAAGTTTTGAATAACAGCAAAAATAAACACCAAGAAAAAAATCAACAAGATCGGGATAAAGGTGTTTATGCGCGCAGAAAGTTTTGCTTTGATAGCTCGAATGCAATTCATTGGACTGTCATAACTAGACACAAAGACAGTACTCATAAAATTTCGCCAATTAACGGATGATTGTTCTGTTGTGTACTATAAGTAATTAATCTATCAACGTAACCTATTACTTTGTCTTATTTTTAAGAAATCTGGTGGGAAGATCATGCATTGATGTACTCCAAAATAAGCACAATCATTTACCAGCCTTAACTAACGCTGTATTACGGACGTATACCATACTCTATATCGCTATGGCGACATGTTGCTAATTGAGGTATTTTGCGTTGTGTTTGTGATGGCTATCGTTATTTTTTACTACAAAAGTTTTAGAGACAAATTAAGCCTAAAACACGAAGAGCAACTAAAATAAAAGTAATAATTGATGGTTTATTGTGCAGTTTGCGCATGCTTGATGAGATGTATCTGGGGGTTTTATGGGTTTTCAAGTGGTTAATCAACCTGCGTCGGTGACGGAAGTGGTTGGCGAGGTTATCGCTGTTGATGCTAAAGGTAATGCTCGTCTGTTAAATGACGGAGATTATTTAAACAAAGGCGAAATTTTAATTACGATTAACCACTCCTCTGTGGCTGTTATGGTTTTCGGCGAACTTAAAGTGATCGATCAAAACTGTGTCGCCTGTCTTGGAGAACCACCGCAAGGCGCTGACCCTTCATCTGCATTAACTTCATTTCCGATTGAAGGTGCGATCAATGCTGATCTTTCATTAATTGAAAATACTAACTTTGATGCTGACAATATTGCCGCGATTCAGCAAGCTATTTTAGACGGGCAAGATCCAACCCAAATCTTAGAAGCAACGGCTGGTGGTGCTGGTGGTCCGGGCTCGGCGAATGCTGGCTTTATTAGTATTGATTACAATTTTACGGAAGTCTTGGCGCGTACATTTTTTGAAACTCAAGGCTCTACTGTTGAAGAACAATCTACCGATGATGAACTGGGTCAATTGCGTTTCAGTGCTGGTGGTAATTTACTTTCAGAAGCTTTGGTTGAAGGCTCACTCTCTCAAGGTTCTTATCCACAGTCAGTAACTTCAAGCGTACTTATTGCCGCTGGTGATCTGCCATTGGATAGCGCGTCTTTTGTTCCTACGCCACTTTCACTGAATGCTCTTCTCAGCGAATTAGCCGCAGACATTACCTCTTCAGGTCGACCTGTTGATTTCCGTTATGATGCAACAACAAATAGCATTATCGGTGAGCAGAATGGTAATGAAGTGCTCACTATTAATATGATCGCTACATCGGTCGGTAAAGATGTCAATTTAGAGGTCATTACAACCATCACATTGCCAATAGACCACACTCCTGAAGTCGGTGGTGGGGTAGTCTCGTTCGCTAATGACCAAATTTCCATTCAGTTTGAAATGACAGGTGTAGATTCTGGAGGAAACCCCATCCAGTCACCAATTTCAGTGTCAGTAGTTATTGGTGATGGCGATAATCCAGTCATGGTTGACGAGCCAATAGGGTCGGTTTTTGAAGATAATTTAGCCAATGTTGGTTCTGATTCCAGTGGGTCACTTAACGTTACGATCTCCGGGCTGTTTGATACTCAATTAGGTTCTGATGTTGTCGAAACTTACCAAGTCGACTTAAGTGTAAATCCATTGTCTGGTTTAACCTCGCAAGGTGTTGCCGTCGAATTTGCGGATCCAAGCATTATTAATGGTGTATACATTTATCAAGCTTCGGCGAATGGGACTCCAATTTTTGAATTGATACTGAACCCTGATGGCAATTATCAGTTTACTTTGCAAGGGGTAATCGATCATCCAGTCGATAGCGATGAGCTATTGCTTGAGTTACCTATTTTTGCCACTGATTATGATGGTGATACTTCTCAGGTTGCACTTTTACCGATCAACATCGTCGATGATAAGCCTGTGATTGTTGATTCGGTTCCACTCGATATTCATGAAGACGATCTGGTCACCGGCTCTGACAGCAGCAAAGAGCCACTGACGGCCAGCGGCACCTTCACCACCATTGAAGGGGCGGACCGAGTGGTGAGTTATCAGTTGGATAGCTCGACTAACCCGATTGCGGGCTTAACCTCGCAAGGGGAATCGGTGAGCTTAGGTGCGCCAACGTTATCCAATGGTGCGTACACTTATCACGCCACGACAGTCAGTGGCGCGGCGGTATTTACCTTAGTACTCAATGCCAACGGCAGCTACAGCTTTACCCTCGAAGGGCCGATTGACCATGCGGCCAGTGCCGATGAGTTATTGGTGAATTTCAAGGTGGTAGCGACTGACTTTGATGGTGATAGTTCAAGCATTACCTTGCCAGTGACCATCCATGATGACCAGCCGAGCATTCAAGGTATTCGCACGGGTAGCCAACAAACCGTTGATGAAGATGATTTGTCGGGTATGGGCTCGGATGGCTCAGGCAGTACGACGCTGAGTGGTAATTTTGACGTTGTGGATGGGGCGGATGGCATTGTTAGCTATCAATT
>NZ_SJFM01000032.1:0-48719 GCF_029478545.1 Vibrio sp. 1180_3 | reverse complement strand
TGCTCGAACAAGGTTTGCCATTCTTGGTTGGTGCGTCGTTTTACCATTTCAAATCTCCTTGAGGTTGGAGGTTTGATCGTATAGCGTGCTGAAGTTGATTAGAATGCGGTGTTTATGACGCGCTTACAATACAGTCACATATAAGGAAGTTGCGTATTGTGACTGATATTTGTTAATAATAAGAGTATTGAGATCAGTTTTGAACAGGTCTACGACAAAAATGCTGATATTACACGATGTTTAAATTGGCCCAAACTAAGTTCGTCGAATACGCTGATAGACTCATTTCTATTCACATTACGACTGTTGGTACTACCCCACAATAATTTTGCGTTCATTGTATTTCGTTCTTCTAACAAACCATTTTTTTTTAGATTAGTACATATAGATTTCGGCTCAAATTCTAGCGTACTTGCTATTTTTACAAACATACAAGATTCTGGAATGTCTTGTTCAATTTGCTCAGAAAACTCAATCAGGTTTTGCTCTGCAAAAGTAAACAACCACGCCTGTTGGTTGGGGGCATGATTAACTCGTAATATTCGCCCTAGTATTTGTCTAAAGTAGAGCTCAGTCTTTACAGCACTCATATGACAACAAACTTGTAGACGAGGTATATCCGTGCCTTCGCTAATCATTCCAACACTCACAATCCATTGAACATCACTTTGACGATAACGCTCTATTTCAGCTAAAGGTTCTTCGTGGCGGTAGGTGACGATTGAGACTGTTTGAGCATACTTTTCAGAAAGTATCTTTTTAATTGTTTGCGCATGTTGAACAGATGAAGCAACAACCAGACCTCCTGCATTTTCCGAATGGGAACGTATCTCTGCGAGCTTTTTGCAACCGAGTCTAAGCAAGTATTCCATCGCTTCTTGGTTGTGTATGACGCTCTGATAAGAAGCTTTAGTTTGCTTTAGCATCTCAAGAATCGACGAAAACGAGTCAGCTTTTCCGTCACGAGTTATTGATAAATGTTCATTATCAACGAGTACAATTTGGGGTGCTCTACAAACATAATCAACTATAGCTTGCTTGAGAGAGTATTGATAGTCGACCAAGATCTGCCCATCAGGGTCGCTATACTGCGCCATCACTATCGGTAACGCATCTGAACGCCAAGGTGTACCTGAAAGCGCTAAGGTGTAGGTAGCCAGTCCCTGAACCTTGGTAAGGATCTGTTGCCCCCAAACGTTTGCTGTTTCATATTCGGCACCAGAGCAATGATGTATCTCATCAAACACTACAAATACTCGATGGTTACGTAACGTCTTCCAAAAATCATCATTAAGGAATTGAATAGATTGGTAGGTTAGCGACTGCCCGATGGAGCCCAGTCCACCGTTAAAAGTACAATTAAGAGTCTCTGCAAAGGTTCTTTTTATTCCATCTGAAACAGTTAATGACGGAGAGAAGCATAGTACAAGATCGACCATATCATCATGCAACAATCTTGAAGCAACTGTTGCTGCAAGTACGGTTTTTCCTGCCCCTGGAGTTGCTTGGCAAAAAAAATGTGATTGGTTGGATTTAAATTTCTGTAACGCTTTTTCAGAACACTCTACCTGCCATTTTCTTAACACGGTTGACTGTCCTTAGAGAGAGCTTTAAGGATATTGGTTAATCCATTTACCTTTCCAAGCAAGTGCGCTGAACGTTCTTGAGCTCGATATAATAGTGGGGTTATACGATTCTCAAGTTCTGGGAAGCGACATCTTAGTGATTGGTATTCATCTATTTCACCGAGCACTATCTCCAACTCACCCTTGCACTCGTTGCTCTCACGAAACAAGACTGAGTAATCAGGAGTGAATTCTTTTCTTAAAGTTTCACGTTGAATTTTTTTTCGAGGTGCTACTTGAAGCTCTCTGAACTGTTCGGTTTGAAAGTACCTTTTATTTCGTCCTTCCTCTTTGCTTATCAGCCAACCCCTTTGTTGGTATTGCCATATTTGACGGTAAATTTTCTTCCGTGCTTCATTAAGGTTTTGTGTGCCTTCTTCAGTGTTTAAAGAAGCATCTCGTGCTTCCATAACCGAAAAACCATCCATTCTTTTTTCAATCAACAGCTTATGCATTACTGCACTGATTTTTTTAGAACGTTTCATGTAGTGCTTATATTAACCAGAATACTAAGGATTGCTTAGTATACAGAAATCAGTAAAACTAAGAAAATCTTAGTTATGTAGAATCTGAAATATGAATAATAAGTGTCGTTCGACAACCCAATCCCAATACGTCTCAAAGACGCGCGAAAAAAAGCAAACCTATCCCAAAAAGCATTGGGGGTTTGTATAGGTATGGACGAGAGTTCTGCAAGCCCACGCATGAATCAGTACGAAAAAGGGAAACACACACCAGATGTTCGAACCCTGAAGCAATTAGCGGATGAGTTAGGCGTGCCTCTAAATTACTTTTTTTGTGAGGATAAGAGTTCTGCTGAGCTAGCTTGTTTGATTGCAAAAATGAGTGAAGAGAAAAGAAAAGAACTTATCAGTAAGTTGACAAGTTCTGAGGATGATTAAGATTTATCGTATGAGATTGAATTGATAAACCATTCTTTTACACCTTCAGGTGTTTTAACCTCGAACTCATCATCAACTTCTTTTTTAAGTAAGGCTCGAGCCATCGGTGAGTCTATAGATATGTAACCTTTAGCATCACCATAAATTTCTTCAGGTCCTACGATGCGAAACTTTTTCACATCCCCATTATCATTTTCAATCTCGACCCACGCACCGAAGAATACTTTGCCTTCTTGCTGTGGTGAATAATCAACGATGGTGACATCAGGTAAGAACTTTCTTAAAAAACGAACACGGCGGTCTATTTGACGAAGTAAACGCTTGTTGAAGGTGTAGTCGGCGTTTTCAGAGCGATCACCAAGGCTTGCAGCCCAAGTAACAATCTTAGTGATTTCTGGGCGCTTCTCATGCCACAAATGATCATGTTCAGCTTTGAGTTTGTTATAACCTTCTCGGGTAATCAGTTTGGTTTTCAATTCAAGAACCTTGGTATCTATAAGTGTTGTAAGGCTTTTTTGATGGCATCAAGAGTTGCTACAGGAAAAACAGACTTCTGCTCATCAGATGAAACTATACTTCCGTTTTTCCCAAGCTCCAATTTATTACGTCTCAAAAACTCAGATGAGAGAAGATATTCAAGTGCGCTTCGTTCCAGTTCAGTGAGCTTAATCGATGCAATGGATACGTCGACGTTATCGAACACTTCAATGACTTGATTGATAGGTACCACTTCATTTAGTAACCGCTCCGCTTCCTTTTTCTGGGAGTAAAGAATGTTAGCTTGAAGCTTAACTACCGGATCGTCGAGTTCATCTATCCAAGCGTACATCTTACTTTTCGAGGTATTTCGTGCTGGTCGTGGTTGATCTTTAGTTGAAGAGTTGAAGCAAGCAATTAAGGTTCGGTACGATTCACCCGTTTTGTTTCGGATACTCTGTGCCGCTGGAACACCTCGCCATTGCCCTAGGCGGGCAATCGTTGAATAACTAAAGTCGTTCAATCCACGCTCTTGTTGTTCTTTGCATATGGTGAACACGGCATCAAGTGAGTTCTGTACCCGAGATGAAGCTTTCTTTTTTAGCTGATTCAGTACTTGTTCGGGAGTAATCTCTGACATGCTAACCGATCCTTTTTAGTGGTTTCGACTTCTCAAACAATTCACGAATCGTCTTTTCGTCGAACTGGTTATCTATCGATAAGTCTTTTAAGGTCAAACTACCATCCATAAGACGGTCTACATTCTCCCAGCCTTTCAACCTTGTCAGCATCAAATCTGTTAACTGGTTTCCTACTAAGAGTTGTTCTTCTTCTGACAGTAAAAAGAGTTGCGGCTGAATACCGTTTTTAACCATCATTTTGTCGACCATTTGGGAGCGTCTGGTTACTGCCAAATCATCGCTACAACTATGGTATAGTTCAGCGTTCGAGCACACCTCTGATAGTTGGTGGAAATTGCTTACTTCATCTAGCTCTACACCTAATGTGAATTCACGAGGAACAATAAGTTGGTAGTGATTCGCAGTATTTTCAGGTGGTTTGCGCATAAGAATTTGACAATTATGGATATGTCGGTGAATCGCGTTCATGTCTGAGAGGTACAAATCTAGCTTCTTCGCTCGTGTTTCAATTTCTGAGTTCAAGTGCATACGCTCCCCAACTAACTCACGCCTATCAGACTCTAAAGCCGATTTCTCTGAGTTATCCACTTTCATTCTGTAAAGTTGGTGATCAATGACATCAATCTTCTCGGCAATATCATCAAGCTTCTGCCCAAGCGAAGTGTAACGTATAGACTGGGTATTTACGGCTAAGCTTATCTCATTGAACATGGCGGCAAGTCCAACCAAAAAAGCAGGACCTGTAATAAAGAATCGACACTGAAAACAGTTCTGCTCACCTAAGTAACCTGCAGGTACTGAGTGATATATATTGGCTTTTGTCGCTACAGGGTTGCCGCCTTCAGAGCAAAATGCACCTCCCACAGGGCAAATACCAAAATCTTTCCAAAGGTAACTGGAAGCTGGTGTGGCATTGTTGAGTAAATTGAGTTGATTCCCAGAGGAGCCAACCAACTGTGATTTAACCTCCTCAATTCTCTGCTGTTCAACAAATGATTTGAGCGTTTGAGTCGCCTTGTTTAATGCATCTTTCTCACCTAACTCCATCTTTTCTCGTAAGTTGGCTCCGGTTTTATCGCTCTTGAGGTAGTAGATAGACATAATGATGCTAGAGTGACCGACCAATTTCATTATGATTTCCAAGGGAATACCGAACTCGTACGCGTATGCGTTAATCAAACTGACGCGCATTGAATGGGGTGTGTAAGGAGACTTAAAATGTGAGAGGGCAATTTCAGTATTATCTTTGAGTTCCGCTATAGCCTCTGTGTATGATAATCCTCTGTAGGTTGCTGTTGTATAGTCACTTTTAGACGAAAAAAAGAGCGCTGCTGCGAGTCTAGACGTTAAACGCCCACTAAAAGTCCCAGGTTCTTGTTCTCTGTAATCCCTAAACAGAAAACAGTTAGCACCTTTTTGTTTACGCTGTGTTTCATTCAGGTTGGTGCGCTCACAATCAGACCACTTGGTCGGCTCCTCAATTGGATTGTACTTTTGCTGCCATTTTCTGAGTTTTATCAACCAATATGCCAGCTCTATCGGCATAAAAGGAATAGTATAACCTGAGCCATCAAACTTGGTTTTATTGGAGGTGTAATGGACGCCAAACTCATCTTTGCCAGACTTGCTTACCATAGCTTGTCTGACGGTCAAGCCGACTAACCTAGTTTTATTCTTCTTCCATATTACCTGACCATTTTTAAAGTCTGCGACTTCCGAATCTGCCTCACCAGAATCACAATAAACGATTTGCATTCCTCGAGCTGGTAGCTGCATTAGGGAATAGGTATAAGTCCAATACATAGGAAGCCAAAGGTAAGATTTTCCATCCTCAACTTTAAACACACAATCAGGGTCTTTTTTATCCAATAAAGATTCATCATCGACTAGAACCCAATCTGCTGGAAAATTATGTAGGTGCGCCAAATCTGAGAAATTTAGTCTTTGAGTCATTGAATCGGCGGGAAAGATCCATTCACGACCTTCCTTAACGTACTGATAGGGTAACGCTAATTTATTGGTTTCACTGATACTTTGACAATTAGACTCACCATTATAATTGATGTGCCCTAAAGGGTTTTTTGCCCCTTTGATATAAGTGACCTCTCCCGTTTCCTCATCTTCAATGATCAAATAGTTCAATATGACCCAATCCAAAAACTCATTGATCGAGTAAATCCATTTTTTCTTACGTGTAACTGGTACTTGCTCTAGTAAGTTGAGCATTGATTGAATATTCGTTGATTTACGAGTCAAGAACTCTAGGGGGCATTTTCCTAGTTCGTTCGGTTCAATATATTCACGCACAAATTCACATAAATCTTTCGCTTTTGTATCTCCGCCGCGAGCTACTTTCAGAAACTCTGTTATTTTCTCTGCCCACAGTTTCCAATCTTCAGTAAAGTATTTTACTTGGTAGGGTCTTGGTATTCCCCAAAAGTCATACGTGTTCGTCCAGCCTTTTCCTTTGTAATATTCTTCTGGTTTTACAGGGATTCTTGGGTCTTGGGATGAAGTTCTGAATTCTCGGTACTTAGATAGAGTGGTGATATTATTTTTTCTAACTAAAGCTTCTAGTTCTTTATAAGAATATGGTCGCGGGATATTCAAAGCATCAAACCAATCGGTCCAATCATGAATTGTTTTCTCTGGTTTAGAAGGGAGGTTGTGGTGTACTTTCCTCGCTTCTTTATATTCGACAGAATTATTAATTTTCAGCGCATTACACCATGCTTTAAATGATTTTAAATCTAGAATTTTTTCCGGCTGAAGGAAGTCCCACCAACTACGCCAATCTGCTGCATATATTCGCTCCGGCATCGCCGGAAGACTGCGATCTTCTTTATATCTAACTCGATACTCAACTATGCTGGTGATGCCTAGAGCCTGTACAGAGGCACGTGCAGCTTCTATTTTTGAATAATGCACCTTTTCTTTCCTAGAAAAGAAAGTAGGCCAATTTATCCATTCATCTTTGTAAAAACGTTGAGGGTTTGTAGGTAGTTTCTTATCCTCTCGGTAACGTTCTTGATATTCATTAAATGAGTTGATCCCAAGTACTTTTACTGCCTTGATTGCTTCACTTATTGTTGGATAGAAACCCTTTACTTGTTTTCCAAGGAACCAGCACCATCCGCGCCATTCATGAGCATAGGTTCTTTCAGGTTTTGATGGTAATAAATGGTCTTCTGTATAACGAAATCGATATTCATTAGAAGACTTTATGCCTAGTTTTAATGTTGCACGACGAGCTTGCTTGAGCGTACAATAATTTTTCTTCACTGGTTGACCAAGAAACGCTAGCCAATTCATCCAGCTTTCTGAGTAAAAAATGTAAGGCTTGGGGGGCAATGATTGGTCTTCTCTAAAGCGTGCTTTATACTCTACCCCGTTTTTAATACCGAGCTTTATCGCAGCCATAGACGCTTTTTCGATAGTCTCGTAATATTCTTTCTTACACTTGTTTAGAAATCGCTCCCAAGATATCCATTCCGTGGAATAATATTCTTCTGGATTAGCAGGTAACTTTAAGTCCTGAACATGTCGCAGTCGATAATCAGATTTGTTTTTGATCCCCAACTTTCGCACTGCTGAAGAGGCATACCTGAGCTGGCCATAGAGCTCACCATCTTCACCTCTAAGAAAGTGGGGCCAACTAATCCAATCGCTTGCGTATACCTTGTCAGGGTTTGCAGGTAACTTTGGATCTTCTTTGTAACGATGTTGATATTCACTAACAAACAAGATTTTTAGTTTTCGGGCACTCTTTTGAGCCTCATGCAAACTCGAATAAAGAGCTTTTTGTTTTTTACCTAGAAAATGTGACCAATTTTTCCATTCTGAACTATAGGTTCTATTGGGGTTTGATGGTAAGTGATCATCTTCCTTGTAACGCAGAAAATATTCACCTCTTTTCTGTAAATTAAGATTTGCAACTGCTTTCATTGCTTCATGCATTGAAGCATAGTGTGTTTTTTTCTCGGGAATCCCTAAAAAATGGGACCAACTAATCCACTCATTTATATAAAATTGTTGTGGTGTGGCAGGAAGCAGGGGATCTTTCTTGTAAGAATAGTGATATTGATTTGGAGAGCAGAGTCCTAGTTTTTTAGCTGCTAAAGAAGCTTCCGACAATGTTTTATATCTATTAAGCTTCATTCAGTAGCCCTCTCATTCTAGCTCGAACATCTTCATGTGTAGGTTTTAAATACACCAAACAGCTGTCGGGGCTTTTATGATGCATAGCTTTCTGAATATCTAACTGAGAGAAGCTATTTTGACTTAATCTATAACCATAAGAGTGACGATGTGCATGTGGCGTAGTCCCAAGCATCTTCATGGATTCAAGACCAATCCTTCGAATTGCTCTTTTGTACTTCTGTATGAAATTTTTTTTACTTTCCGGCTTAACTTTTGAGTTCAAAAATAAGAAAGGAGATTCAGAATCAGGTCTAGTCGAAAGGTATTTTTGCAGTAATAAAGTAAACTCAACAGCTTTACTTGCTGGATAAAACATGACATCAAAAGACAGATTGCGATTTGTAAGCAGAGGTCCTTTCCAGCCAGCATAGAGCCTATGACTTCTCGGGTACTCATTCCTTGGGTTCAGTTGATATTTATGTGCTAAGTATTCACTTCGTTTACTAAAACGATTATCTGGAGACTTACCATCACTAGGATGGAAAACCGATATGAGTGCTGAACCTGATTGCGGATCTATTGATATATCACCGGTATATATGTGGAAACACTCTGACAGTCGCAGCCCACCGAAATGCATTAACATCACGATCAATTGACTAGCATAATCCGGCTCCCCTGAAGCAGAAACAAACCCATGTAGAAGTAGGTCTTCAATTCGATCCTCAGGAAAGCGATATACTTCTTCTACATCAACAAAATGTCTCTCAGGTCCGCGAATTACTCTAGCAAGCGAAAATTGTTGGGTAGATGGTTTAGTTAAGTGATTCAGAAAGCTACGACTATGCCTCCGATAGTAGGCACACCACTGCATACATTCTTCTGCATGAGTTGCTTTTCTTAAAGGATTTAGTTTTGGTAGACCTATGCCATGAATGGTGTCTAGATAGTCGCAGTACTCTGTAATATGGTGAAGAAGTACATTAACGTCTTCATTACTGCGAGGAGACCAAAATAAACCTGAACTATCTTTACCGTCTTGTATCGTCCCAAATTGTAATGCTTCGACAAACGCTCTGAGCAACGCTGTAGCAGTTGAGAAGCTTACTATTTGCTTTTCAATAAATTTCAAGAGTAGTTCAACAGCAAAGGTGTTCCTTTCTATCCAAGATGGTGATTTTGCTCGGCTGTTGTATAAAAAGCGTAAGTGAGAAAGTAGCAGCCCACTGTCAGTGAAGATTGCAGGGAAAGAGAGCAAAGAGGCTCTATAGCCGACTTTGTAGTTGACTCGACGTTTTAGGACAAAACTCATTTATCGCGCTTAGACTGAAAATCATTCCATCCAGATAAACTTGAAATGTAGTATCGAGTCATATTTATAGACTGGTGCTTGAATGACCTTAATGCTTCTTGTTCAAATTTCTTCCCATTTGAGCGGTCCGCACTAACAAATTTTAAAAACTCGCTCCAGCTTTTCCATTGTTTGCCACTTTTCATACATTACCTCATAGAACTAAGAAATCCTTAACATACTACTTAGTATATAGTTGATACCTCTTACCTTTGCCAGTGTGAAGTTGAGAGCGTTCAATCTCAGAGATTAAAGAACGTTTGTGTAGAAATAGTATGGGTAATAGAGTAGAACTAATACCAGTACAACAAGAAGCGCCTGCGTGAAATTGACCGCCGAGTACGCTTTTTACGCAAGCGCCTAGAGCAAGTCAACGTCGTTGATCACTCACCACAACAAGAAGGCAAAGTATTCTTTGGTGCTTGGGTCGAAATTGAAAATGAAGCCGGAGATAAGAAAAAATTCCGCATTGTCGGACCCGATGAAATCTACGGTGGTGTAAAGAACTATATTTCAATTGATTCACCCATGGCGCGCGCTTTGCTAAAAAAAGAAGTCGATGATGAATTTGTGGTTCGTACCCCAGAAGGGGAAAAAGAGTGGTTTGTAAACGCTATCGAATACCAGCAAGACTAGAAATCACCGCTATCAACCCCAATAGTTACCCTATTCCAACCACCACCGATGGTGGTTCTACCGAACAATAAAGAGAACCCACGGATGAGCCAAGCTATCTGTAAAATGATTGCTCAAGAACTGAATGTTCGCCCTGAGCAAGTGACCGCAGCGGTTACCCTAATTGATGACGGTAATACCGTTCCTTTTATCGCCCGTTACCGTAAAGAGGTGACGGGTGGGCTTGATGATACCCAACTGCGCAGCCTAGACAGTCGTTTATCCTATCTACGTGAGCTCGATGACCGCCGCCAGACGATTCTTAAGTCAATTCAAGAGCAAGGCAAACTGACTGCAGAGCTAGAACACGATATCAACCAAGCCGACAGTAAAACTCGCCTTGAAGATTTGTATCTACCTTACAAACCTAAGCGCCGCACCAAAGGTCAAATTGCAATTGAAGCCGGCTTAGAACCTTTAGCTGACAAACTGTGGAATCAACCGCAAACTGACCCTGAAAGTGAAGCCATGCAATACATCAATGCAGAGCAAGGGGTTGCCGATAGCAAAGCCGCTTTAGATGGCGCGCGAGCCATTGTAATGGAACGTATCGCCGAAGATGCCAATCTATTGGAAAAAATTCGCCGCCATTTAACCCGCAACGCCCTGTTGGTTTCACGAGTCATTGATGGCAAAGAACACGCTGGCGAGAAATTCAAAGATTATTTCACTCACGATGAAGCGATCAGCAAAGTGCCATCGCACCGAGCACTTGCCATGCTACGCGGTCGTAATGAAGGCTTCTTAACACTCAACATCAACGCCGACCCAGAGCAAGAAGAAGGTGCGCGCCAGTCGTACTGCGAAACCATTATTGCCGAACATTACGGTATTCATTTAAGTTCAGCGCCAGCCGATAACTGGCGCAAGCAAGCCATTAGTTGGGCTTGGCGCATCAAGGTTTCTATGCACATGGAAACCGAACTAATGGGCGTAATGAAAGAGCGAGCGGAAATCGAAGCAATTGAAGTCTTTGCCACCAACTTAAAAGACTTGTTGATGGCCGCTCCAGCTGGGCCGAGAGCCACTCTCGGCTTGGATCCTGGTTTACGAACGGGTTCCAAAATTGCGGTTGTCGACTCCACCGGTAAAGTACTGGCGACTGAAACCATCTACCCACACCAACCGCATAATCAGCATGAGAAATCAGCCAAAATTGTTGACCAACTGGTACGTCAATTTAATGTGGATTTGATTGCGATTGGCAACGGCACCGCCTCACGTGAAACCGATACCTTTGTCGCCGACGTGATTAAACGTGGCAATTTGAAGGTACAGAAAATTATCGTCAGTGAAGCTGGAGCATCGGTGTACTCCGCGTCTGAGCTAGCAGCCAAAGAGTTCCCCAATATGGATGTGTCGCTACGTGGCGCAGTCTCAATTGCTCGCCGCTTACAAGACCCACTTGCGGAGCTGGTGAAAATCGACCCGAAATCGATCGGTGTCGGTCAATACCAGCACGATGTCAGTCAATCGATGCTCGCCAAACGCCTAGATGCGATTGTTGAAGACTGTGTAAACGCTGTCGGTGTTGATGTTAATACGGCTTCAGCAGCACTTTTGACTCGCGTTGCTGGCCTTTCCAATACGCTCGCACAGAATATTGTCGATTATCGCGATGAAAATGGACGCTTCGCTTCTCGTTCAACACTGAAAAAAGTAGCGCGCCTTGGACCTAAAGCATTTGAACAGTGTGCCGGCTTCTTGCGCATTATGGATGGTAAAAACCCTCTGGATGCTTCCGCTGTTCACCCAGAAGCCTACCCTGTAGTAAAAGCCATCGCTGAGAAAAATAATAAAGAGATCAAAGCACTGATCGGTAATAGTGATTTTCTACGTGGACTACACGCGGTGGATTACACCAATGACAACTTCGGTGTCCCTACCGTAAGCGACATTATCAAAGAGCTAGATAAACCAGGCCGAGATCCAAGACCAGAGTTTAAAACAGCGACCTTTGCCGACGGAGTCACCGAAGTAAAAGATCTTGAAATCGGTATGATTTTGGAGGGCGTTGTATCAAACGTGGCTAATTTTGGTGCCTTTATTGATATAGGTGTTCACCAAGATGGTTTAGTGCATATTTCTGCATTAACGGATCGCTATATTGCCGACCCTCGTGAAGTAGTCAAAGCGGGTGATATCGTCAAGGTAAAAGTAATGGAAGTGGATGTTCAACGTAAACGTATTGCGCTTTCTATGCGTTTGAATGACGAACCTGGTCAAGACAATCGTAGCCAGAGAAGTAGCGCACCAGATCAACATCAGCACAAGCCGCGCAACCAGCAGCAAAATAACCGTCGTGAAGAGCCACAACAAAACGGTGCGATGGGTGGTGCATTTGCCGCCGCTTTCGCCAAAGCAAAAAAATAATTAGCCTAAGCTAGTCTAAAACGGCCCTGACATAGACGCTTAAAAACACAAATCCCCACTCATGCATCCGCATTGGGTGGGGATTTTATTTATCGCGATAGATAACGTTAACGCTACCTACAACACCGCAATGACTTCAGAAGGAATATTAGGAGCAACTGCGTGGCCATAATGATATTTAATTACGGTTCGCCTGCGCGCCATTTTTCCCTCGGTTATCGCAGCATCAATAATGTGTTTAGGTAGCCTAAACCGCATTGCATAGCCTTTACCTTGTTCCTTGCTGTAAGTAGCGAGTGCTAATAGATCAAAGAGCCTTTCTAACTCACTTTTCTGCTCAGCTTGATAAGAAGTCGATGTTTCGTGTTCGGTGCCAACCTCATAGCCAGGATGCTCTGAAGGGTCCCATGACGACTGTTTTCGTCTTTTATCATCCGCTTTAACCTTACGCTCAGCGTTGGTCTTAGCCAGTTCAACGGTTGGCATAACCGGTGCGCGAATTTTATTATCACGCGCAGCCTGTTCCGTTTGCACATTAACCGATGGGGCGATGAGTGGCACACTTATATTCGCTGGTGACACAATCATAGCCGAAACCTCCTCAGTATCGCCCGCCCCGCGAGGCTCGCCTTTATCTAAGCCAGCCTGGTTGGGTTAGATTATATATCGACCAGATCGCACAAACTTTTAGCATCTTTAACAAATATTTACTGTTTAGTGTTTATTTATCGCTAGTAGACCGATAACGTCATTGGCTACCTTGAGAAAAAGCAATCAGCTGTTGGCAAAAAGCATCAGACTCGGTCATAAAGGGTGCATGAGACGACTCACTAAAAATATATTGCTCACTTTTTGGCAAAGCTTGTTGCAGATCGTGCGCGACCTTAATCGGTACAAGGCCATCTAATCGACCATATAAACGCAATATCGGCACCGAAATGGTTGTCAGTTGCTCACGTAAATCGACATCAGCTAACATCTTAAGCCCGGCGAGTAAGGACTGCGGATTAGGGGACGGTCTCGACAATATCGCCTGTTTGAGCAATTTGACATCTTGCCTCGCAGAAGGGCTGCCCATCGCTTGCAACGCCATAAAGCGTTCAATAGTGGTGTGAAAATCATCAACCAATTGATCAGTAAAAGCGCTAAGTACGTGAGGTTGAATACCACGCCACGGTTTGTCAGCCGCAAATTTCGGTGAGCTAGCCACGGTGACCAGTTGGCTGACGTATTCACTATGGTGCAGCGCCATATGCGTGGCGACTAGGCCACCAAGAGACCATCCAACCCAAATCGCCGCTTTTGGCGCTTGCTCAAGCAGCGCCAGAGCAATGGCTTCTAAACTGGCCGCATGATTACTCGCGCTGTGTCCATAACCGGGCAAATCGACAACATGGACACGAAAATGATGCTTCAGTACATCGACGGTTTGTTGCCATACCGCACCGTTCATTCCCCAGCCATGCACTAGGACTAAATCAGCCCCTTCTCCTTCCACTTGCCAATACAACGCTGTTGCCATGGTCGCAAACTCTCCCACTAAATTCATTCTTTTGCATTACAGAAACACCGATCATAGCAGAACATCTTTTCGCCACTTTCGGTGAGTTATGTTATCGCATTGGCTTCAAAAAACCATCTATCGCTTAGTCAGCAGGCAATGCCCACTTTGCCACCTACCGATCGCTACACACCAAAATAGCGCTTGGTGTGAAACCTGTTTGACCTACTTTGCTCCCCAGCCTCGTTGTCAACAATGTGGCTTGCCGACACTGCTTAATGTACCGCAGTGCGGACAATGCTTAGCTAGTCCACCGCTTTGGCATCGTTTGTATTGTGTCGGTGATTACATATTTCCACTCAACCACACCGTTCATAAACTGAAATACGAAGGGCAGTTTTGGCAAGCGCGTAATTTAAGCGCGCTTTTGGCTCCACGAATTGATGAGCCGGCCCCGTTGATAACTAGCGTTCCTCTGCACTGGCAAAGACGCTTAACACGAGGCTTTAATCAAAGTGAGTTACTTGCCAATCAATTAAGCAAGCAACTTATTAATGCCACTTGTGATCATCAGCTGATAAAACGTAAGCGCGCCACGCCGCAACAAAAAGGATTATCTAAGGTGCAGCGTAAACAAAACCTACAACATGCCTTTGCACTACAACGCAAACCAAATCAGAAACATATCGCAATTGTTGACGATGTTGTCACCACAGGCAGTACCATCCAACAGATCTGTAAATTACTGCTTGAAGTTGGCGTCGAAAGGATTGATATTTATTGTATCTGCCGCACTCCTGAACCAAAAGATTAGCCATTACGTTTTTGTTTAGAGAACAAAAAAGGACTGGATCCGCAGCTTTTCAGGAGTAGAATGGTGAGCAAATAGCCTACAAAATTACTCAGGTATTCGTCGTGTCAAATTCTATTACTATTACCGAAACAGCCCAAACCCATTTCGCCAAGTTGCTTGGTCAGCAACCTGATGGCACCAACATTCGTGTTTTTGTGGTGAACCCTGGTACCCAAAATGCGGAGTGCGGTGTGTCTTACTGCCCACCAGAAGCAGTAGAAGCGACCGATACTGAAATCAAATATGATGCTTTCTCTGCCTATGTGGATGAGTTAAGCCTGCCTTTCTTGGAAGATGCAGAAATCGATTTCGTTACCGATAAAATGGGCTCTCAACTAACATTGAAGGCACCAAACGCCAAAATGCGCAAAGTCGCAGATGACGCGAGCTTAATCGAACGTGTTGAATATGCGATTCAAACTCAAGTTAACCCACAACTTGCTGGCCACGGTGGTCATGTAAGCTTAGTGGAAATCACCGAAGATGGCGTTGCCATCGTGGCATTTGGTGGTGGTTGTAACGGTTGTTCAATGGTTGATGTCACCCTAAAAGAAGGCATCGAGAAAGAACTACTTCAACAATTCGAAGGTGAATTGACTGCCGTTCGCGATGCTACAGAACATGACCGTGGTGATCACTCTTACTACTAAGTTAGAATCAATAAAATTAAGTTACAACGCACAAAATGCGAAGCCGAGATAACATTCTCGGCTTTTTTTATCTTTAAATGCTTTCGCTACCGTTAGTTCTTTTCAAATCAGGCATTTTTCTCATATAGTTAGAAAAGTCATTTGCCTGTAAGGAATTAGCGTATGCCACCCAGAAAACTGCCCGATATTTTAGCGACCAACACGGAAGCGAAGTCGAAACTGTTTACGATTGAATCGTTGGATTTACGCTTTTCAAATGGGGAACAGCGCACCTATGAGCGAATGAAACCCAGCGGCCGACATGCAGTGATGATGGTGCCTATCACTGCGCAAGGTGATCTGCTCTTAGTTCGAGAATATGCCGCAGGTACAGAACGTTATGAACTCGGTTTTCCCAAGGGTTTGATTGACCAAGGTGAAACACCACAACAAGCCGCTGTCCGTGAATTAAAAGAAGAGATTGGCTTCGGTGCCCATACGCTAACGCCTCTTAAAGAGGTCGTCCTCGCTCCCTCTTACTTTTCAAGTCGGATGACCCTATTCCTTGCGCAAGATCTATACTCAGAAAAGCTAGAAGGTGATGAACCCGAGCCATTAGAAGTGATTCGCTGGCCTTTAGCGCAAGCTGAAGAGCTACTCACCCATCTCGACTTTTGTGAAGCCCGAAGTATTACCGCACTACTGCTTGCTTTGCGCCGCTTAAAATAACGAAGCAGAGCTAAAGGATTGATGATGCCAACAGCCAAAGATTTATCTCACCTATTGCCAAATGTCATTGAAATTGCACGCTCCGCTGGGCAATTGATTCTCGACATCTACGAGAAAAAAAACTACGAAGCTTTTACTAAAAGTGACCACACACCTGTCACGAGCGCTGATCTTGCGGCCCATAAATTCATCAATGAACGACTGAGCGAACTAACACCAGATATTCCGGTATTGTCCGAAGAAGCAGCCGACATCAGTTTAGAAAAACGTAGCCAATGGAATCGTTATTGGTTAGTCGACCCACTGGATGGCACCCAAGAGTTTATTGCTCGCAGCGGTGACTTTGCCACGATTATTGCTTTAATTGAGGATAATAAACCTGTAATGGGTGTGGTGTATGGACCAGTTTCTGGTGTGACTTATTATGCTTATACGGGCAAAGGGGCATGGAAAATTCCCGATATGTCTGAAAACCTACGTATTCAAACCCACAAGCATGAAACTCCGGGACAATCGATCGCCATTGCGATTAGCCGTCGTCAAGACATCAACCGCATCACTAACCGCATGAGCAGTGCTTGGAATTATGAGCTAGTGCCACTTGGCTCTGCCGCTTTAAAAGCGTGTTTAGTTGCTGAAGGGGCTGTTGACTGTTATTTGCGCTTAGGGCCAACCGGTGAATGGGACACGGCGGCGACTCAATGTATTGTTGAAGAAGCTGGGGGGAGAATCCTCAGCACTCTACTAGAGCCGTTGTCATACAATGAGCGAGAAACGTTAGAAAACCCGAACTTCATCGTGCTTGGTGACGCGGGCTTACCTTGGGACGATATCCTTAAAGTAAAAGGCTGACCACTTGGGTCAGCCTCTAAATTTTCGCGGTTGAGTTTTCAGCCTTACAGTTGCCCTTGGTACTGGAACTGATATCGACCTTGGTTATCAGGATTACCAACCCACTTTAGCTGCTCGCCCATTTCGCTTGGAAATTGTGCTTCCGGCTTAAACCATGCTTGAAAGCTATAATTCATGTCTGGCTTAAGCTGCGCAGAGAAATCGCTACTGACTTGCGCACTGCTTTGTTGACCAGTCAACGCCACATCATTGGCTTGGCAAGTTAAATCAGCCACTACAGGGCCTGGAGACAACTCTCCTAACGGTGAGCCTATTTTGCTATCGGTCCATGCTAATGTACCTTGAGCCGACTCACACCATGGGCTTGAGTATTGATACTGCTTGAGTGACAGTTCCAGCTGACCTTGGAGATCAATAGGAAATGGCAAGACTAGTGCTGCTGTTAGCTGCTTAGCAGCAGCAGACAGCACCAAGTTTTCCGCGTAAGGACCAGACAAACTAAGACCGACATTACCTTTACCTCGCACGCCCATATCACTACCTCGCCCAAAGCGCACGGCCGCTTCTAACTTAGCCACAAACAGTGATGACAGTTGAATATCCCATTTCAGGTCACCGATATTTTGCCCCTGCCAAAATACCTGCTGAGCACTGCCAGACCAAATCGTCCCCGCGATACCTGTGATGCGTAATTCAGGTGGCATCGGGGCTTGGCTTACGACAAAAGAGGCTGGAATATGTGCAACCAAACTTGTTGTAAAAGCCAGTAGCGACAGTCCACCATATAACCATCCATGTTTCACCTAGCCACCTCGCTTCAATTGCAGACGTTTCACTTCAACCACACCACTTTGCTGCGCTCGGCCAATATCCATAAACTCAACATCAACGCCTTGAGTTTCTTTTAGAAACGCAATCCAATCGACCAACTTGGTGAAAGGCAAAGGTTGAACCCATACCTGCATCATCTCATCACGAGGTTGGATTCGAATGAGTTCAATCTGAAAACGCTGTGCACTTGAAGAAATCACTTGGTTAAACGGCTGATTGGATGCAACGACACCACCTTGCGCACGTAATCGGACAATATCATCCGCTTTATCTGTTACCCAATTCAGTAACTGTTTTTCACTCACAATACGCGCTTTAGCCAGCTCAGTTCTTTGATCTAATGGCGACAAAACGCCCCAATAAATCACCCCGACAATGCCCAACACCAAACAACCCAACACCATTTTTTGTTCGCGAGCACTGATACTCGTCCACCAAGCTTGAAGTGCGTTAAGACTATTTTTCATTCAACTCACCTCATTTACTTTTGAGTACAAAAGTGCCATTCACAATCTCACCGGAGCGGTTTAACTGCCCTTGCTCAACCATAAACTGCTTTTCCAGTTGAACGCGCGCCAATTCAAAGCTCTGAAAATCATTGCTTTGTGCTTCAAGACGAATTTCACCACGATTGCCATCATATTTAACACTTTGCAAACGCATGTTCGGCACACTACCGATACTTGCTGGCAGCTTAGCTAACCATTCAAGCATGGCGCCACCACTGCCGCCACCGGCAAGACGCGACGCTTCATCATTCATCTGTCTTTTTAAATAGCTAACCGTCGGTATCTTCTGTTTATCAGGGAAAACGGCGCGAAAAACGCGTTCACTTTCGACTCGGTAAGCGGTCGCTTGTGTCTCGTATTGCCCTGATTGCAATACGTTATAAGCCGTCGAGATCACCAATAACAAACACGCGGCCAACGTACTTTTTTGCCAAACCTGCCAATGCTTGAAGAAAGAAGATTTAGCTTTGAAACTACCGGTTAACAACGTGGTTTTGCTCGCAATGGCTTGCTCTGTCAGCAACGCCATCACTAATTGAGGTTCAGCTTGCTGCCAATGTTGACCTTCAGCCAAGGTTAACTCCGGTAAAGGGGTATAAGCATTCAACGGCAAGTATTGATCATCTTGTTTCACCCATTCCGAATGGCTAAACAGCTCTAACCACTCAGCCTCAAGGCTTACGCCTAAATATTCCTCTTTACGAATCAGCCACTCTTTACCCATTTGCAGTGCTGATAACCCATCATGCAAAGGAACGGCGAGCACATCTGGTAGCACTTTCTTAACTTCCATTCCTGCCGATTTTAACTGTTCAAGGCAGTGGGTAAGATAGCTACGATCAACCCCCGCTACATAAGCGGTTGACGCCGTTTTCTGCAAAATAGAAAAATGCAGGTCATCGACATCTTGAGCAATCTCATCTTCAATTAAATAAGGCAACATAGATTCCAACTGACGAGAAGCGCCCGATGGAATCTCAACCTTCGTAAGTACCAAATCGCTTGCAGCCAGCAACACAATTGTGGTTCGCTGCGCAGCGTAAGTGGCGAGCTCAGATAACTGCTCCCAACCAGATATTTCACCGCTGGCAATGACTTCTTGTTGTTGTGATGACCACACCAACCAAGGTATTTCAGCGTCCTGTTGACTACTCAGTCGAACGGTCAGAAACTCGCTCACTGATCCCTCCAAAGCGACGGCGTACTACCGTTGCGGTTTCTCTATTATCACTAAACAATAAACTGCGAATGCGAACTCGCGAGTCATCAACCAATATTTGAGCATCGAGTTCAAAGTAAGCGCTATCCACTGAGAGATACTGTTTCGCTTCATCTTTCACTTTGCTATCTACGGCGGCAATTGATGCCTCCGCTAAGAAATCATCGACACTCCCCCACCCATCAAATGGACGGTTTTCTAATACGTTTTTTGCATCAGATTCACTTAAATGCGGGCTGAACATCGCCACCAGCAATTTTGCGTTCTCTGGTGCGACAGTATTAACGTTTAATCGCCAATCATCGCTTGGCAATGCACAAACGTAAGGAGCTATACGTTGCATCACCTCCCCCGTCACTTGCTGCACTGCGCGAAGTTCGCTGCTATCAGCCAGTAAAGTGTTAGCCGCTAAATAAGCCGGAGACATCGACTCATAATAGCTGTCTTCAACACCGTAAGATGACTGGACATTGCTGTCGTCATCAATGTATTCCCATGCTGAATCAGCAATCACCTCAGCTTGGTAGCTATCAACTTCTGACTCTTCTAATAAATGTTGCAGCACCTGCACTAAATAGGGCTTATTAGCTCCGCCTGTAGTGGGCGTAACTCGAGCTAATACATTGAGATTAAAACACGCCTGCTTATCGGTAACACGACCCTTAACTGTGCCGTAATCGAGAGGATAGGTTTGCTCTTCCAACGCCCAAGGCTGACTCAAATTAATGTTATCGCCATCTTTGTAGCTCTGCTCTATAGCAGCTTGCGCTAACGATTCAACACCAAGGCTATACCAGTAAGCCTGTTGATAGTTGATCTGATTACTGGCTCTTTGAAACTGAGTAAATAAACGTTCTGACATGGTCGCCGCAATTGACACCATGATCGCCAGCAGCAATAAAATAACAATCAATGCCACACCTTGCTGCGAAAGCCTGCCTTGTAGTGAGCGATTATGATGCGTCATTATCTGCTCCCTGCGTGTTCTGGTTGATGGCACCACCTGACGTCAGATAAATACGTTCAATTTCACCGTAATCTTTCAGCACTAGCTTCACCGCGACGGCTTGCGGTATTTTTAATGATTCTTGCCAATCCTCACTCCATTTGTCATTGCTATAAAAACGCAATGACATTGATTCCACCTCTGACAAGAGTGGAGTGATAATGCCATCTTGACCAGCAGGCGTATCAGGGTAACGCCACCAAACGCGTTCAAGTACCCCTTCTTTGATGCGATAACCTACTTTAGTCACTTCGCCACGTGGAAATTGTTGCTGTGGGTTATGCCACCCAAGACGAGCAAACAACACACCCTTTTGATCGGAGTCGAGCAAGTACTCTTTCCACTGCAATATCTGTTTATTGGGTTCTTCACCATTGGTGCGAAATTGACGAGTCGCCATTTGGCGAAAATCACCGTCCATTAACACCATGGCTCGCTGCAACGCATTTAAACGCTGGCTGCGCTGCTGAGAAATTTCATTGCTACGCTGTACCTGGTTAAGCACCTGATAAGCACCAACACTTAAACTCGCAAAGATAGCGATCGCCACCAGCACTTCAATCAGAGTAAAACCTTGGCGTTTTTTATTTGACGACATAGCTTCTCACCGTCACCAAAGGTGATCCTTGTTTCTCTAATGCTGCACTGACATCAAACGCTTTCAATAAATTGTCGGCCGTAGGCACTAACGTGACTTTCCAATACCAAGTACGCCCTGCCAGCTCTTGTGTTCCGGTTTGCGCTTTCAAGCTTTTAGGGCTGAGCATCACTTGCGCCATTTGATTATCGACCACCATCGCCGCAAAGGTTTTTTCTTCCAAATAGCTGATGGTGTTAATGTGTTGGCTCACTGAAC
Organism: Vibrio sp. 1180_3; assembly: GCF_029478545.1. NCBI lineage: Bacteria > Pseudomonadati > Pseudomonadota > Gammaproteobacteria > Vibrionales > Vibrionaceae > Vibrio > Vibrio sp. 1180_3. The sequence continues at coordinate 27,550 of NZ_SJFM01000032.1, read as the reverse complement.
GAATCACGCTGATCGACGCGGTGGCAAAAATCGCTAGAGCAACCAAGACTTCTAATAAGGTCATGCCTCGTGTTCTATGCATCATCCGATGCCCCTGGCTCTAATAGCTTAATTTCGCCATTGTCTTTGACAATAACCCGCCAACCTTGTTCGGCATCTTGCGTGTTGGGATATATGCTCAAGACAAAGGGCGTTAGCTCGCCACTCGACAAGATAAACACTTGCGGTGGTCGCTGTTTTTCTTGCTCTTTCTCTTCAGCAAACATCTCTTCATCAAATAAAGAGCCAGGCTTAAACAGCCGATCATCATTCTTCCAAGCGTCACCCCCAAGCTCAAATTGCATCGCGAGCTCTTCTAGAAGTTGAATTTCGGTAGTCATTTTTTTACTCTCTAATGGCTGCCAACCTTTGTCATCCAATGCTAGGAACACAAGACGTGATGTCTTCTCATCCACTCGCAAACCAAAGTCCTTACCACTGAGAATCGCTTCTTCATTCACCAGTTGCAGACGTTGGTACAAACTCATCGCATATTGTTTTGCTTCATCTTTTCCTGAACTAGGAAGCGTAGCAATGACTGCCACAGCACTAAGAGAGAGCAGTACTAGCACGAGTAATATTTCGAGTAGAGTGAAACCACGTTTGCTTGTCATCAGAAAATAGCTGTCATTAGAAAATCGTTGCCGTCAGAAAAATGAGGCGACCCGATAGTCGCCCTCTGTTATTTGCTTATCGGAAGTCTTGCATGTTCCAGTTGCCAATATCAGCACTCACCCCTTCACCGCCTTCTTGACCATCAGCACCTAAGGTGAAAATGTCCACGGTACTGTTGTCGCCAGGGCTTAGGTATTGGTAAGGGTTACCCCAAGGGTCATTTGGTAAACGACGAATGTACCCACCATCACGATAATTACGTGGTTCTGGGCTAGACGGCTTAGTCACTAACGCCTCAAGTCCTTGATCGGTTGTTGGATAAACGCTGTTATCAAGCTTGTACATATCCAAAGCATTTTCTAATGCCACGATGTCGGTGATGGCTTTTTGTTGGTCGGCTTTTTCTTTGTTTCCCAATAAATTAGGAACAACAAAGCTCGCTAAAATACCCAAAATCACCACCACAACCATTACTTCAAGCAAGGTAAAACCTGATTGCTTGTTTGCTTTTTTTCTCATTCCAATCTCCAACGTAGTTTTTGTCTAAATAACAGGTGAATGCTTACCTATTACTAACGACTCATTAAATTATTCATTTCTAAAATTGGCATCAAGGTCGCCATTACGATAAATAGCACCAAACCTGCCATTAAAGCGATTAGCGCCGGGGTGAAAATGCCCAATGCGATATTGATGGTCGACTCAAAGTTTGCATCCTGGTTATCCGCTGCGCGAGTCAACATACTTTCAAGTTCACCACTTTGCTCACCACTGGCGATCATATGCAACATCATCGGTGGGAATAATTTGGTTTGATCCAATGCCTTACGCAAACTGGCACCTTCACGTACGTTATCGGCAGCCATCGTTACTTGCTGCTTGACGTATTGGTTTGCCATTACGTCCACCGCCACCTTCATACCTTCCAAAATAGGAATGGCACTGGAGGTACAAATAGACAAGGTGCGTGCAAAACGTGAGGTATTCAAACCGCGCGAGATCTTGCCTATCATCGGCATGTAAATTACTTTTCGGTCCCACTTCAAACGTAAATTTGGTTTACTCAGTAACCATTTAGCAAGGAAGACCAGTGCAATGGTTAGCACTAATAGCTGTATACCCCAGTGCTGAATAAAATCACTCGATGACAACAGGAATTGAGTCGACTTAGGTAATTCCTGCCCCATCTGTACAAACTGGCCAATAATTTTCGGCACGACCGCCGCCAGCAAAAAGGCGACAATACCGACGGCAAAAACAACCAAGACGATTGGATAGATCATGGCTTGCATCAGCTTTGAACGCATTTTTTGGCGATTTTCTGCATAATCAGCCAAGCGTTCCAACACCGAATCAAGATGTCCTGATTTTTCACCCGCAGCAACCATTGAACGAAACAATTCATCGAAAATATGTGGGTAGTCACCCAAGCTATCCGATAATGTGTAGCCTTCGGTCACTTTTGAACGCACTGCTGCTAACATGTTACGAATTCGCGGCTTTTCAGACTGTTCGGATACCGCTTTTAAACACTCTTCCAGTGGCATTCCTGACTGCACTAGCGTCGATAATTGGCGCGTAATTAATGCTAAGTCTGGCGTGCTAATGCCGCGTTTCATGCTAAACGGTGACTGTTCTTGCTTCGCTGCTTTCGCTTTGGTTCCCAGCACTTCAACCGGAATTAGCCCTTGCTCTTTTAAGCGTTGGCGAACTTGACGGGCATTATCACCTTCAATAACACCCTTTTTCTGTTTGCCTTTAGCATCTAATGCTTTGTATTCAAATGCGGCCATTAATTACGCTTCCTTGGTCACTCGCATCACTTCTTCTAATGAAGTAATGCCTTGAAGCACTTTATCTAACCCATCATCACGGATACTTGGCGTTCGTTCACGAACCGATTTTTCGATAGACTGCTCACCCGCTTCACTGTGGATCAACTCTTGCACTTTATCGTCAATTAACAGTAATTCATGGATCCCAGTTCGGCCGCGATAGCCTTTTTGGTTACATTTTTCACAACCTTTGGCACGATATAATGTCAGTTCTTGATCCGGTTGCAGATTAAACAGTTTCTTTTGCTCTTTGTCGGCTGGATAAGCTTCTTTACAATCTGAACACAAGGTGCGCACCAAACGCTGCGCTAACACACCTAGCAACGACGACGAAATAAGAAATGGCTCGATCCCCATATCGCGCATACGGGTAATCGCACCAATCGCGGTATTGGTGTGCAAGGTCGACATCACTAAGTGACCGGTTAAAGAGGCTTGAACGGCAATTTGCGCAGTCTCTAAATCACGAATTTCACCGATCATTACCACATCTGGGTCTTGACGCAAAATGGCACGTAATCCACGTGCAAACGTCATATCCACTTTAGGGTTAACCTGCGTTTGACCAATACCGTCAATATCAAATTCGATTGGATCTTCAACGGTCAAAATGTTGCGTTCGTTGCTGTTTAGCTCTTGCAACCCAGCATACAAGGTGGTCGATTTACCCGAGCCTGTTGGGCCGGTGACCAAGATAATGCCATGCGGCCTTTTGATTAATTGGCGGAAGTTTTCATGGTTTGCCGCTGTCATACCTAAGCTGTGTAAATCAAGGCGAGTGGCATTTTTGTCCAATAGACGCATTACCACACGCTCTCCATGCGAAGATGGCATGGTAGATACACGAACATCAACCGCACGGCCACCAATACGTAATGAAATACGACCATCTTGTGGGACGCGTTTTTCGGCGATATCAAGCTTGGCCATCACCTTCACGCGAGACACGAGCAAGGGGGCAAGTTTACGGCTCGGTGATAACACCTCGCGCAACACACCATCAACACGAAAACGAATCGAAAGGACTTTTTCAAAGGTTTCGATATGAATATCGGAAGCCCCTTCTTTGATCGCCTCACCCAGCATCGCGTTAATCAATTTAATGATTGGCGCATCATCTTCCGACTCGAGCAAATCTTCACTTTGGGGCAATTCTTCAGCCAGTGAGAAAAAGTCGTCGTTATCGGCACCAATATCTTCCATCAATTGCCGCGCTTCTGAAGAGTCACGCTGATACGCATCGGTCAACTTACTTTCAAACTCACTTGCGGTCATTTCAACTAAATTTAAAGGTTGTTTAACCACACGTTTGACCTCCACCAGCGATTCTATCGCCAGTGGTGCAACGTAAAACAAAGTCGGTATCGCGTTCTCTTCCGCTTGCTCTAACACCAATTTAAAGCGATTGGCGAAACTAAACGGTAAACGACGGTACTGAAGTTGTTGCAAAACATCGGTCATTGCGACTTTTCCATTTGATCGATAAAGGCTTGTACTTCTGGTGCATGAAGGCGCTCACTACCAAATTTAGGGATAACGGGAATGTTATTATCATCCATCAACTTCAAGCCTTGGTCTAACTTGTACAACTGTTCTGCTCGAATGTAGTTGTATTTGCGCTGTGTAATACCATCTGCCGTCATACCATCACGAATAATAGTTGGCTTGATAAACACCATTAGGTTTTTCTTTTCCACTTGAGTGCGAGTCGATTTAAACAAGTAACCGAGTCCGGGAATATCACCAAGCAGTGGCACTTTCGATTCACTTTCCACTGCGCGTTCGTCAATCAAACCACCCAGAACCAGCATCTGCCCATCTTGAACAATGACTGAAGTATTAAGCTGACGTTTAGCAAAACGTACGTCAACCGCGCCATTGGCACCTAATACGTTCGACACTTCTTGTTCAATTTGCAATTGAACGGAGTCACCTTCGTTAATTTGTGGTACCACTTTGAGTTTAATACCCACCTCTTTACGATCTACGGTTTGGAATGGATTATCATTGCTAGAACCCGCCGTTGAACCAGTAAGAACTGGGACTTCTTCACCAACAATAAAAGATGCTTCGCCATTATCCATCACGGTGATACTTGGTGATGACAGAATATTGGAGTTTGAATTACTCGCAACCGCACTGATTAAAGCCGTCCAATCCCCCATCACTAAGCTCATAGCAGCGCCATTGACCGAACCAAGTGCTGAAGCTAATGTTGAGTAATCGCCTTTAGTGGTTGTTTCTTCGTAGTATTTGATAGCACCTGTATTACTATCTCGAATTGGTTTTTTCTCGATAGTATCTTTTGCTTCTTCTAAACCAACCATCACCTGACCAATTGGTGCGCCTGCATTGCCATATTGAATAACAGAGCCGCTTTCCAACGACCCCCATTGAACCCCTAGGTTGATGCCATCACCTTCGGCCATTTCAACAATCAGAGCTTCAATAAGCACCTGCGCGCGACGAATATCAAGCTGGGCTATCACATCTTCCAGCGCTTTCATAATATCTTGAGGTGCAGTGACGATCAGTGAATTGGTTTGAGGGTGCGCAGAAATCATTACCTCACCGCGTTGCGCCCCTTGACCCGACTTTTGACCCGATTGCTTTTCTGCTTGTAAGTTATCAGAAACACCTTTTAGCACATCGACCAGATCTTCAGCTTTAGCGTACTTAAGGTAAATAACGCGGTTGTTGCCCTTGGTTGCCATCTCAACATCTAACTGCTTGATCAAACGCTTTAAGCGTTCACGCACCTTGGGATCACCCGAGATCAAAATCGCGTTGGTACGATCATCAGCCACAAGCTTGGGTTGCAGAAATTCTGGGGTATTTTTAGCATCATTCGTTTTATTTAATGCCTCAACAATACGTACCATTTCAGCGGCGGATGCATTGTTTAGTTCAACCACTTCAATGTCTTTATCACCGGCTTGGTCAACACGTTTGATAATATCGGCCAAACGGTTAACCACAGCAGCACGACCGGTAATCAGAATAATATTGGCCGGGTCGTAATGCACTACGTTACCCGCGCCCGCGTTATCAATCAATTGGCGTAACAATGGCGATAACTCACGCACCGAAACATTACGTACGGCAACCACACGCGTAATCACGCTGTCGCCATTTTCTTTCTCGTCGTCACCGACCACTGGTATAGCGGATGTTTTTGCATCTTTCGCTTTAATGACTTTCAGGACGCCATTGTCCATCTCAACCACAGCAAAACCATACACTTCCAGTACATTCAAAAAGAAGCTGTAGTATTGCTCTTCAGTGAGCGTGTCGTAACTACGAACGTCGACTTTGCCTCGAACTGAAGGGTCTACAATAATGGTTTTTTCGAGATTACGGCCAACGATATTGATGAACTCTTGAATGTCTGTACCCTTAAAACTGGCACTAAAATCGTTAGCAAGTACCAATGGTGACGACAGCAAACCTCCCATCAATAACCAAGTACTTTTGTTTAACCAATGCTTCACGTCTTACTCCCTAAACTCATGCTTATGCATCAGTCTTTTTAAAATTGGATATAAATGTCATGTGGTTGTCCGTCTCTTTCAACCGTTAAGTTGATTTCCGTTAACTCCGAGACTGACTGAAAAATTTTGCTCATGGCATCTGGATCCGTTAAATCCTGTCCATTTAATTGAATGGCGATATCATCGTTTTGCAAGCCGACAGACTCAAACAATTCAGGGGATTTACCCGGGCTCACTCGGTATCCAAGCACCTTATCATCTCGCTTGACTTGAGACAGGCGAACATACTTGAATATTTCTTGCGGATTGCGAGAAATTGCGATTCGAATGTCATCCAACTTCTCTTCTTCAGACGCGGGGTTATTACCTCGCGCATTAGAAGCAATAACTCTTTCAGGCACTTGCACACTTGGCTTGTGATAATCAACCCCATCTAACATCAGTGTTTCATCACGACCAGAGTTATCAATAATAACGCGATCAACTAGCACGGCTTTTAGCTTTGCTCTTGTGCCTTCAATTACTTCATTGACACCATAAGTGGACTGACTGCCACGATTAGCAATAACCGCCAAACTTCTACTGGGTTCATTACTGGCAACGACACCAACCAACAATAAACTTAAGCTAGTTTTAGGCGCATCTTTGATTACGGTTTGCACCACCTCTGCTTTTTCCTCACTATAACGTCCAAATAAGTCACCTTGTTGTAATGAGGAAAGATCAAGCGACTGCTGAGTAGCAGTAGTCGATGAACTTGATGTCGGCACCCAAGGTGCAACATCAAAGGTATTTTGTTGTAGCAACCACACCATCTTGCCCATTATCCAAGCAGATAGGATCAGTAATAACAAAGTAAGAGCAAAACTGATTTGTTTTTGCCACTGTGGTATTTTTTGTAGCAAGCCTATCTGCCATGAGCTTGATGAGGTCATACTGCTAAAATTAATTCGCCTCAAAAGATATCCTTTATTTGCAATTTTTCGTTAACCATTTTGCTTTTGTAACCAACGATATCATTTTCATATAGTTCATTGCCTTATACGACGAACTAATATATCACATACCTCTTCAGCGTCCCTTTACCTGACATTAATTTGTCGGGTCGCTTGAAAATCTGGAACGAAAACACCATTGTAAGCCAAACATAAACACGCAAGGCTAACTCTGTTAGAGGCACTTTCCTAGTATGAGTTCTGAGACTGAACAAATAAGATTAGATAAATGGTTATGGGCTGCACGCTTTTATAAAACTCGTTCTATCGCTCGAAACATGGTCGATGGTGGTAAAGTTCACTATAATGGTCAGCGTAGTAAACCTAGCAAAATTGTTGAACTTGGCGCAACCATTACCTTACGCCAAGGTCCAGAAGAGAAAACCGTGACCGTTGAGAAATTATCTGGGCAACGCCGCGGGGCTCCTGAAGCACAAGCCTTGTATAGTGAAACCAGCGAAAGTATCGCTAAACGTGCACACCATGCCGAGCAACGTAAACTCAATGCACATAATCCAAGCCCAGAGCGACGGCCTGATAAAAAACAGCGTCGAGACATTATTAAATTTAAACATCAATAAAAGCGGGACCATGCTCCGAGGAAATAGCTAAATGGCAAATAACATTTTAAATCGCTACTTATTTAAAGACCTTTCTGTACGTGGCGAATTGGTACAACTGGATAAAGTGTATCAAGAAATCATCTCTAGCAAGGAATACCCAGCGCCTGTACAAAAACTGTTAGGCGAATTGATGGTAGCGACTACACTACTGACTGCAACACTCAAATTTGAAGGCTCGATTACCATGCAACTGCAAGGTAATGGCCCGGTATCGCTTGCCGTTATTAACGGTGACAACGAACAAAAAGTTCGTGGCGTTGCACGCTGGGAAGGTGACATTGCTGATGATGCAGACCTGCATACCTTAATGGGTAAAGGCCATCTTGTTATCACTATTGAACCAAAGCAAGGCGAGCGTTACCAAGGTGTAGTCGGCCTAGAGGGCGCTAATTTAGTTGAAGTATTAGAAGGCTACTTTATCCGCTCAGAACAGTTGAAAACTCGCCTTTGGATCCGTATCGGTGAGCATGAAGGCAAAGCCCATGCCGCTGGCATGTTGCTACAAACTATGCCTGATGGTACTGGAACACCTGATGACTTTGAACATTTAGAACAGCTGACCAATACCGTCAAAAATGAAGAGCTGTTTACTTTACCAGCCAACGATCTACTTTATCGTCTTTATAACCAAGAAAAAGTACAACTGTTCGACCCGCAGCCAGTAGAGTTCCACTGTGGTTGTTCACGTGAACGCAGTGGTGCAGCAATCATCACTATCGGCCAAGATGAAATTAACGACATTTTAGCCACTGAAGGATCAGTTTCTTTACATTGTGATTACTGCGGCACGAATTATTCCTTTGACCAAGCAGAGATAACTGAACTCTACCGTCAAGCGACCCAGAACAGCGGTACTCTTCATTAATTTGTATGTATTATCAAGCACGTGAAATACGTCTCAGAGCCAGCATCAAGCTGGCTTTTTTGTGATCAAAATCCAATAAAATCAAATACCAAAGCGACAGTACGCCATACTTAATTTTTAAAAAGTATTAATCTTTTTGATCTAGCGCAAAGGTTTGCGTGCGCGATAAAATAGTTAGGCCAATATGTGACGGGACACCTAAAACCATACAACAGTCGTGGGCAATTTTTGAGCTACGTCCCTGTTTTATCCCAGTCTCGTTGCTAGCATGGTGAGCAGATAACAATTACAAACTACAAATATTATTACAAAATCCCTACAAAATCCTTATAAGGAGCACCTATGACCGTTATGGAACATACAAAGGCTGCACAATTAGACCTAACCCAACACGGATTAAAAAACGTAACTGAAGTTCTTCGCAACCCAAGTTATGAACAACTGTTCGAAGAAGAGACCCGCCCAGAACTCGAAGGCTATGAAAAAGGCATCGTCACTGAGCTTGGCGCGGTAGCTGTCGATACAGGTATTTTTACTGGCCGCTCACCAAAAGATAAATTCATTGTGAAAGATGACACCACCCGTGAAAATATGTGGTGGACATCAGACACGGTTAAAAACGATAACAAACCCATTACCCAAGAAGTCTGGGACGAGCTTAAAGAACTCGTCACACAACAATTGTCTGGAAAACGACTTTTTGTGATTGATGGTTACTGTGGAACTAACCCAGATACGCGTTTAAGTGTACGTGTAATTACCGAAGTTGCATGGCAAGCACACTTTGTTAAAAACATGTTCATTCGCCCAACAGAAGAAGAACTCGTTAGTTTTGAGCCTGATTTCGTTGTCATGAATGGCGCAAAATGCACCAACTCAAAATGGCAAGAACAAGGTCTGAACTCAGAAAACTTTACCGTATTCAACCTAACTGAAAAAATGCAATTGATTGGCGGCACTTGGTATGGCGGCGAGATGAAAAAAGGTATGTTCGCAATGATGAACTACTTCTTGCCTCTACAAGGTATTGCTTCTATGCACTGCTCTGCAAACATGGGTAAAGAAGGTGATGTTGCAGTTTTCTTCGGCTTATCTGGCACAGGTAAAACCACCCTTTCAACTGATCCTAAACGCGCTTTGATCGGTGATGATGAACATGGTTGGGATGACGAAGGTGTGTTTAACTTCGAAGGTGGTTGCTACGCAAAAACCATCAAACTATCTAAAGAAGCTGAACCAGACATCTACAACGCGATTCGCCGTGATGCCCTATTAGAAAACGTAACCGTGCGCAATGATGGCTCTATTGATTTTGATGATGGTTCGAAAACCGAAAACACTCGTGTTTCTTACCCAATTCATCATATCGACAATATCGTTAAGCCAGTTTCAAAAGGCGGTCACGCAAATAAAGTGATCTTCCTATCGGCTGATGCATTTGGCGTGCTCCCTCCGGTATCAAAATTAACACCAGAACAAACCAAGTATCACTTCTTATCAGGCTTTACTGCTAAACTTGCAGGTACTGAGCGCGGTATTACTGAACCAACACCGACGTTCTCTGCTTGTTTTGGCGCTGCGTTCTTAACGCTACATCCAACCAAGTACGCTGAAGTATTGGTAAAACGTATGGAAGCGTCAGGTGCAGAAGCTTACTTAGTCAACACTGGTTGGAATGGCAGCGGTAAACGTATTTCGATTCAAGATACACGCGGTATTATTGATGCGATCCTAGATGGTTCGATTGAAAATGCAGAGACAAAGCATATTCCAATCTTCAACTTAGAAGTACCAACATCACTTCTAGGTGTTGATACTGGTATTCTAGACCCTCGTGACACTTACGTTGACCCATTACAATGGGAAAGCAAGGCGCACGATCTAGCTTCTCGCTTTATCAATAACTTTGCGAAATACACCGATAACGCAGAAGGTCAATCTTTAGTGGCAGCAGGCCCTCAAGTCGACTAAAACTGATAAGTGCGTAACAAGCCCCTTTTAACAGGGGCTTTTTTTGTTGCCGATAAAGAGAATTTGTTTCACTCTGTCACGACAAGGGACTAAGGATAGGGAAAACATGAAAAAGGTATTGGCGTTGCTGATTGCAGTTATCGCTCTTGTGCTGACCGCGCTATTGGGCTGTTTTGCTTTGTTACATACCCAATACGCCACGCCAGTTAGCCAATTGGTTGTAGAGCGACTTTCTAAGGGCAATATCACCTTTGAATCGGTCGAGTACCAATACCCTTTACATTTTCGCTTTCATCACCTGGTAATACATCAAGATAAACAGACAATCCCTATTGCACAGGCTGATATTTGGCTTAATGCCACTCTGATCCACGATAACCAACTGGTAATTGATAGTATCTTACTTGATGGTCTTAATTTGCAGCATGATCTTCCTAACCTGCCGCGCCTTCCTTATCTCTATCTTCATCAATTAGCACTGCATAATGTCGATATCGCTCATCAAGGTTGGGTGGCCCGTGGAGTTAATATGCAGATCCAACACCCCTCTTGGTCAGATAAGCACTCATCAATTCCTTTTGGAGAGATTCAATTTTCTGCCGAACAACTCTACTGGCAAGGTGAAGCTTTAAATAATGTGCTGCTGGATATGGATTACAAGCCACATAACAGCACCGTTTATGGGCTTTCATTTACCTGGCAAGGTGCGGCCATTTCAGGACAAGCTGAACAATATCCACAAGGATGGTCTCTGGTCAACGTCACGTTAGATAAACTCAATCTTAGCGCCAACGAAAGTAAGCGACTAACTCAAATCAGCCAAGCGTATTTAACCAACCAGATCGACCACATCAACAGTCTGGATATCTTAAATAGCAATTTGACTATGGGTGATGTGAACTTGCGCAATGTTGATATCTCACTAGAAAACCTCTATCCGCACGCTTCACTTTGGCAACAAGAGCAAGGCTATGTATCCCTTAGAGCAGACGATGCGACTTGGTTCGGTCAGCAATGGGTTGAACCCAGTATTAGTATCGAAACGCGCCCAGGGCAACTCATTATCAATGACTTTAATGCTGAGCTGTATCAGGGTGATATTCAGTTATCGGGGAGCATGACTCCATCGTCTCTGTCATTAAAACAGCTTAATGTTCGTGGTTTAAAATGGGTCAATGAGACGGCACATGGCTTCGATTGGTTCGCTCAGTTGCTATCATCAATTGAAAACATGAGTATAGAAAAGCTAAATATCGGCAACAGCCAGATTATACAACTTGCCAAAGCCCCTTACTGGCAACTTTCTGGTGTCAATATCGAGGGGTACGATCTGACATTAATTGACAACAAACGCTTTGGGTTATGGCAAGGAGAGTTGCAGATAACAGCAAATAGCGCCAGTTATGACAGTGTACTTGCCACGCAAAGCGTGATTGAAATGCACAGCGATCAAGGAAAGTGGAGTTTAGATCGCCTGTTTATTCCTTTAGAAAAAGGTTATATCGATGCAATAGCTAAGTGGGACTTCAACGCAATCAGCGAGCCTTGGCAAACTGAAATTCACGCTGATGGTTTTCCTCTATCTCTTATCAATAATGCTCTACCATTACCTTTTAGCATCGAAGGGGTTAGTGAATTTGAAGTGCAATTGCAAGGTCTGGCGAGTGATCACTCAACTCTAGCTCATTCCCTAACGGGTAGTTTGAAAGCAAACCTACGCGAAGCAACGTTACTGACCAGCAATGAATACGGCCAAAGAACAGAGCATCCTTTTAACCTAGATGACCTGACGATTACCGCTGATCGAGGACGCATCAAAATTGAACCAGCTCAACTAGCCACGCAGGATATACAACTGAACATCATTGGTAATATTGACTTACTCGATATGAAAAATGCACAGATTAACGTTGATGTTAAGCAAACTTGCCGTGAAACTCGCTTTGAACTGATTCACGACAAGCAGCAAATGAACTATTCATGTGACCCTCAAGAGTCAGATAATTCTGCCAACAGCTCTTGGTAATTGGGGATAAGCATGTAAGTGCCAACGAACTCAACTGCTGGTTTATCACCACTAGCAATCGTCACATCCACCACAATACGCGCTTTGCGTCCGCTGGCTAATCGGTCTAAATCACCACTGATCCCATCAAGTGATGTTAATGCCACCGGATTATGTACTACAGGGTGACGATAACGAATTCGACTATCAACCAACACAATGTCACCGTCTAGGTTTCTCTCTCGCATCAATAACCACGCCATCCCCCAGCCGGTAAGAGTTGCCAAGGTAAATGCCGAACCGGCAAACATGGTGTTATGCGGGTTAAGGTTGGGATTTAATTGGGCACTACATTCAAATTGGTAACCAGTATACTGAGTAACTTTAATACCCATTTTTTCACTAATGGGGATATGAGTCGCCCAACGCTCTTGTAATTCCGTACACCATTCAGGCTTGCGTAATACGTTTGCCATAGGGTCAAGCGGCTTAACCATTTGCTGATGACGCACTGGGCCACGCTCATCGGTTAACGATCCACGTCTTTCAAAGCCATTCCTTTCATAAAAGGCGATGGCATCTTCGCGCGCATTACACACCAAACGCTTCGCTCCCTCTTGGCGAGCAAGCGACTCTAATGCCACCAGCACAAGTGAACCCATGCCTTTGCTACGACGACTACTTTTGACCGCCATATAGCGAATTTGACCTTCACAGTCAGGCGTGATGTAAAGTCGACCAATCGCAATCGGCCGTCCACGCCCATCGACGATCATGCGGTGGTGGCTCATGCCATCATATTCATCTCGTTCAGAGCCAATCGGCAAATGCCATGGTTCACGCAACATTTGCCAACGAAAGTGATAATACTTATTGAGTTGGTTATCGGTAATTGGCGTAATCAGTTTAAACATATTGCTATCCCTAAATTGCCGAACCTATTAGTAAGAACGATACCCGAACAGCTTGAAGTTACAGATAGATGGCAAGCAAGTTCCCCCCATCAGCATAGATAAACTATGTGCTTGGGGTGTGAAAACATAACCAACACTGCTGTAGCCTCTAGCTGGGAAAGGTATATCCAAACTGAAGAAGCGACCATTAATTCCTTTATTAAACCTGAAGCCAGAACGTTACTGGACCATCATTGATCAGTGATACTTTCATATCCGCGGCAAAGCGGCCTCGCTGAGTAGGTAAGACTTGCTCACATCGATCCGAGAAGTAATCATACAGACGTTCAGCGTCTGCCGGATGAGCACCTTTAGAAAATCCTGCTCGCGTTCCCTTTTTCGTATCAGCAGGTAATGTAAATTGAGACACCACCAATACCTGACCGTTCACTTGTTGGACGTTTAAGTTCATCTTTCCGTCTTGGTCTTCAAAAACGCGGTAGCTAGTGACTCGTTCGACTAGACGCTTTGCTTTCGCTTCATCATCGTCTTTTTCAACACCCAGTAAGACTAATAAACCTTGGTTTATTTCACCAACCACTTGACCATCAACACGAACGGCGGCTTCACTCACTCTCTGGATCAACGCTATCACTTTGACTTCCTTTCACTTCTTGATTTGAAACTGGCGATGAGTTTAGCATTTCTTTGCTGTTGCTCCAGTGCTCTTTCTCACCTAAAGCAGCTGTCACTTCAGCACCAACCAACACAATCATCCAACACAAATACACCCAGACAAACAAGATGGGAATCGCAGCTAGCGCGCCATAAATTAGTTGATACGAAGGAAATTGAGTGATGTATGCAGCAAACCCTTTATTGCTGAATTCAAATAAAAGTGCAGCCACAATAGCGCCAATAAGCGCATGGGAAAAATGCACTTTCTTGTTGGGAACTAGTAGGTAAAGGCCGACAAATGCGCAAAATGACAAGATAAAAGGTAGCCAACGTAGTAGTAAATTATACGCTCCGGTAACGGTTTCATTATCAACGATTTTCAGAGAGGTGATGTAAGACGTCGCCGCAATACTCGCACCGACCAAAATAGGACCAAGTGTCAACACCATCCAGTACATTGAAAAAGACAGCACCATACGACGCTTCTTCTTTACTCGCCAAATGTAATTCAAATTCTTATCAATATTCGATATCAGCATTAACGCGGCGACAAATAAAAAACCACCACCGACTGCCGTCATCTTGCCCGTATTGGCAATAAACTCGATCAATGCTTCGCGCACCACATCACCCGCAGCAGGAACAAAGTGGGTAATAACGAAATCTTGAATCACAACACCAACATTGGTGAAAATAGAAAATGAGGAGAGAATGGACAGAAGAACAGTCAGCATCGGAACAATCGATAGTAACGTGATATAGGCTAAATAACCCGCATTTACGTTAACACGGTCATGGCCCATACGGTTCAGCAGATAACGTGTAAACTGGATCCCAGCTTTCACGGCTTGATCAAATTTCAACTTGTATCTCCCTAACAACTCATTCATTGTACTAGACTTATCCATAAACCGCTTACTCATACCACCAACACTTTGAGACTCCGTCGTATCAAAGTCATTCTAATCGAAAGGAAATTAAGATGCCTTATTTGCTCGCCGTACTTGTCTCCATCTTCACGTTAACGGGTTGTCAATCGGCTTACTATTCCGCGATGGAACAAGTTGGCTATCACAAACGAGACATTATGGTTGATCGCGTTGAAGATGCTAAAACCTCACAACAAGATGCTCAGCAAGAATTTACTAGCGCTCTAGAGGCATTATCTGTACTGACCAATTTCAACGGCGGTGAGCTTGAAGAAGTTTATAACCAGATCAACGATAAATACCAGGATAGTGAACAAGCCGCACAAGAGGTTAGTAATCGTATTGCTGCCATTGAAGATGTATCTGATGCCCTATTTGATGAATGGCAATCTGAGCTAGAACTTTATACCAGCAGCAAACTGAAACGAGCAAGCCAACAAAAGCTGAAAGAAACAAAAGCGTCTTATCAAACCATGCTGTCAGCCATGAAGCGCGCCGAGCAGAAAATGACACCAGTACTTAATACGCTCAGAGACAATACGCTGTATTTAAAACACAACTTGAATGCGAGTGCGATAGGTTCTATGCAAGGTGAATTCATCAGTTTAGAGCAAGATATCAGCTATGCGATCAAACAAATGAACACTGCGATTGCTGAGTCTGATAAGTTTTTAACCAAGCTCAACGCTAAATAAAAGACACTTACGCCGACTGAATCTCATACCAATCACAGTAAATAAGTGATCAGAAATAGCTTAGAAAAAAATGCTTGATAACAAGGCGGAATTTATCGAACAGCAGTTATTCTACCATCAAAAATTCTAACGCCGTTATCGAGTGTTTTAACCAGCGAGGATGACCAGCTATTCACTACGATTGGTATTAGCTTCGATAAAGTCGGCTCGCTCTATCACGCTTCCCCAAGGCACTTCAATCACCTCAAATCCAAGCGTTTGGTAAGTTTCTTGTAGCTTACGATGAATCTCTAACGCTTCTAAAAATGAATGAGGACGCACGGCATCCTGAACGTAAATTGACGCTTCAGGACGGCAGATAAAAGCATATCGATGATAACCTTGGCTCTCTTGAATATATTCATCAGGCACTGCCAAGCCACCTTGCTTTAGATAGGCGCAAATATCAGGAATCGCTCTATCCAAAAAACACTGCTTTCCACTTTGTTGCGCCTGCTGCTTCTGTTCACTCATCAATTGTAAGCATAACTGCGCAAAAGCCGCTAAGTCAGTCCACGGTAATATGCCATCTTTATGCTGGCTTTGCTGCTCAATCAGCGTACGAGAACCTTCAGCAAAGGTGAGATATCCTCGGTGTTTTAATTGTTCAATGATTGTGGTTTTTCCAGCACCAGGACCGCCAGAAATAATAATCGGTTTCATCTTCTTCCTTTAAATAAAAACGACAGATACAAAAAAGGGCGAGAAGTTATTTCTCACCCTTTCATATTACTCTACGAAGCGCAGTTTTAGCTCTTAAGCTTAGCCACGGCTTGCACGTTTACGATCGTTTTCAGTCAGGTGACGCTTACGAATACGAATGCTCTCTGGCGTTACTTCTACTAGTTCATCATCATCAATGAACTCTAGAGCTTGCTCAAGCGTGTACTTGATTGCCGGAGAAAGCACTTGCGCTTCATCAGTACCAGAAGCACGAACGTTTGTTAGCTGTTTACCTTTCAGACAGTTTACTGTTAGGTCGTTAGAACGGTTATGAATACCGATAACTTGACCTTCGTAAACTTCATCTGCGTGCTCAGTAAATAGACGTCCACGCTCTTGTAGGTTAAACAGTGCGTAAGTCAGTGCTTTACCAGTTGCATTAGAGATAAGCACACCATTGTTACGTTGACCAATGTTACCGCCTTTGTGTGGACCGTAGTGATCAAATGTATGGTAAAGCAAACCAGAGCCTGAAGTCAGCGTCATGAATTCCGTTTGGAAACCAATCAAACCACGAGATGGCATCACGAAGTCTAGACGTACGCGGCCTTTACCATCTGGAGACATATCTTTCAGTTCACCTTTACGTAAACCAATTTTCTCCATAATGCCGCCTTGGTGCTCTTCCATTACGTCAATGGTTACCGTTTCAAACGGTTCCATTTTCTGACCATCTTCTTCTTTGATGATAACTTCAGGACGAGATACCGCTAACTCAAAACCTTCACGACGCATGTTTTCGATCAGAATCGAAAGGTGAAGTTCACCACGACCTGATACACGGAAACGGTCTGGGTTGTCAGTTTCTTCAACACGTAGTGCAACGTTGTGTACCAATTCTTTTTGCAGACGCTCAAGAATGTTACGTGAAGTCACGAACTTACCTTCTTTACCTGCAAAAGGAGAAGTGTTTACTTGGAAAGTCATGGTTACTGTTGGTTCATCAACAGAAAGTGGAACCATAGCTTCTACATTGTTTTGGTCACAGATAGTGTCCGAGATTTTAAGCTCGCCCAAACCAGTTACCGCAATGATGTCACCAGCATTGGCTTTTTCAACTTCATGACGCTCAAGGCCAAGATAGCCTAAAACCGTACCCACTTTACCGTTACGTTTTTTGCCGTCTGCACCAATAATGGTCACTTGTTGGTTTGCTTTAACAGAACCACGAGTTACACGACAAACACCGATAACACCAACATAAGAGCTGTAATCAAGCTGAGACACTTGCATTTGCAGTGGGCCATCAAGGTCTACGTTTGGTGCTTCTACTGTGTCAACAACCGCTTGGAACAGTGGTTCCATGTTTTCGCCAGTCTCACCTTCTTCTAGCGTAGCCCAACCGTTTAGTGCTGAAGCGTAAACGACTTTAAAGTCTAGCTGTTCATCAGTTGCACCTAGGTTATCGAATAGGTCGAATACTTGATCCATAACCCAATCAGGACGAGCACCTGGACGGTCGATTTTGTTGATAACAACAATTGGCTTCAAGCCATGTGCGAATGCTTTTTGTGTTACGAAACGCGTTTGTGGCATTGGGCCATCAACAGCGTCAACGATAAGCAAAACAGAGTCAACCATAGACATGATACGTTCAACTTCACCACCGAAGTCTGCGTGTCCAGGAGTGTCTACGATGTTGATGCGGTAATCGTTCCAGTTGATTGCTGTGTTTTTCGCAAGAATAGTAATACCGCGCTCTTTCTCGATATCGTTCGAGTCCATGACCCGCTCTTCCGTTTCACCGCGAGACTCTAACGTACCTGACTGCTGCAGGAGTTTATCAACCAAGGTTGTTTTACCGTGGTCGACGTGTGCGATGATCGCGATATTTCTTAATTTATCAATCTGTGGAGTAGCCATGGATTTTGCTTCACTTATTAAAGGAGTAACTCGCTTCGGGACATTGCCGCAACGAGCATAGAACTTGATTTTAAAAACGGTCAATAATGTACCAGATTTTGGCGAAAAACCTAGAAATATGTGATCTATCACGCTGATTTTCGCTCCCTACCAGTTTAGCCCTTAACTTGATTTGAAACAAATTGCATCAAAAGGAACAAAATCCTCATTGACAATATGTTTAAATCTAGGCTGAATAGTCCAAGTTTGTTTGATAATGGTGCAGCGAAAACAACCAAGCACCAATATGGTGCATAGAAAGATCATTATGGTGCAATCATCTGTTAAAACTAGGCACTAAATTAAGCAACCAATTGAAATTAATGGACTAATTTTTTTGGCACGAATTTGGCTTTAACGGAAACAGCATCGATTAATAAGTTTGAAATGAAATTAATCAATGCTAGTTTCAATCGATTCGGGCTATTACCGCTTTAATAACACTGGAGGTTATCCAAGATGTCAGTAGAAAACGTTCTATCGCTTATCCAAGAAAACGAAGTTAAGTTTATTGACCTGCGCTTTACCGATACAAAAGGTAAAGAGCAACATATCTCAATTCCTGCTCACCAAATCGACGCAGACTTCTTCGAAGAAGGTAAGATGTTCGATGGTTCATCAGTTGCTGGCTGGAAAGGCATTAATGAATCTGACATGGTAATGATGCCGGACGCATCAAGTGCAGTTCTTGACCCATTCACAGAAGATGCAACACTAAACATCCGTTGTGACATTCTAGAGCCTGCAACAATGCAAGGTTACGACCGTGACCCACGCTCTATCGCAAAGCGCGCTGAAGATTTCATGCGCTCTACAGGCATAGCAGACACAGTGCTTGTTGGCCCAGAACCTGAATTCTTCCTATTCGATGACGTGAAATACAGCAACGACATGTCTGGCGCATCGTTTAAAATTGATGACGTAGAAGCAGCATGGAACACTGGTGCAGAAATCGAAGGCGGTAACAAAGGTCACCGTCCAGGCGTTAAAGGTGGTTACTTCCCAGTAGCGCCAGTTGACTCATCACAAGACATTCGCTCAGCGATGTGTTTGATCATGGAAGAGATGGGCTTAGTTGTTGAAGCACACCACCATGAAGTAGCGACAGCGGGTCAAAACGAAATCGCAACTCGCTTCAACACGCTAACGACTAAAGCAGATGAAATCCAAATCTATAAGTACGTTGTTCATAACGTTGCTCACGCATTCGGTAAAACAGCGACTTTCATGCCTAAACCACTTGTTGGCGACAACGGTAGCGGTATGCACGTTCACCAATCTCTAGCAAAAGACGGTGTAAACCTATTTGCTGGTGACAAATACGGCGGTCTATCTGACCTAGCGCTTTACTACATTGGCGGTATCATCAAGCACGCGCGCGCTATCAACGCATTTGCTAACCCGTCAACGAACTCGTACAAGCGTCTTGTTCCAGGGTTTGAAGCGCCAGTTATGCTCGCTTACTCAGCTCGTAACCGCTCTGCTTCTATCCGTATCCCTGTGGTACCAAGCCCGAAAGCACGTCGTATCGAAGCTCGCTTCCCAGATCCAGCAGCAAACCCATACCTAGCGTTTGCCGCACTTCTTATGGCTGGTCTTGATGGTATCAAGAACAAGATCCACCCAGGTGAAGCAATGGATAAAGATTTGTATGACCTACCTGCGGAAGAAGCAGCTGAGATTCCAAAAGTAGCAGAATCACTAGAAGTGGCTCTGAAAGCACTGGACGAAGACCGTGAGTTCTTAACCGCTGGCGGCGTATTCTCTGATGATTTCATCGACTCTTACATCACGCTAAAATCAAAAGATGTAGAACGTGTGAATATGGCTGTTCACCCACTAGAATTTGAATTGTACTACTCTGTATAGTTCTTATCCCAAGTGTAAAATGTAACTCTGGTTACTGATTTATTAGGCTCGCCTCGCAGGCGGGCCTTTTTAATATTAGGAGAAAAGCAAGCACACGCTAGCATTAGTGTTATAGCGATAACGGCCATATACGCCGCTATTCACCTAATGTGAAAACATCTTTTTGAAGGAAGAGATCGTGAACCTAATTCGTAGCATCATCATTACGCTCAGCGTATTTATTGCAGCACTTAGCAACGCTCAAAATGTGTACACATGGGTAGATGACGATAACATTCGCCACTTTAGTGATGAGCCAATAAGTGATGATGCCCAACTAAACTACCGAGCTGAAAAAATAGTCATTGCCGACGCTCATATTGTAGCCACAACTCCTACTTTTGAAGCACTCGAACCTGCCGAGCAACCTCAGCTCGACAACACCATGCAAGATAAATACTCACCAGTTTTAGCGCCACTTACCATAACCATTATTTCACCAACCAATAGTGAAAATATTCATAACAGCGCTGGGCAAATTACGATTCAAGTTGAGCTGAATCGCCGTTTAAGTGCCGTAGAACAATTACAACTACTACTTAATGAAAAGCCCTATAGCACGCCAACAAATCAAACTCGTTGGGTGCTAAAAAACATTGACCGAGGCAGTCATCGCTTTTTAATTCAATCAGTTGTAAACGGCAAGGTTATTGCATCTTCATCGATTGTGACGGTGCATTTACATCGAGCAACTGTGAAACAATGACCCTCTCACCAAGACGCTTGATATAACAATAGGTTTCACTTTTTCTTCTGATACCAATGCGCCATACTTAGCCATATGATGCACCAAGTTTGTGCAGTGCACTATTTTGGAACACGAACAAGGATGAAAACGTGAATTACGAGCTAAGCCAAACCATTTTAAACAATGTGGTCACCGCGACATTGATGCTAGATGAATCACTTTCGGTCCGTTACGCCAACCCTGCAGCAGAACAATTATTTTCCCAAAGTGCCAAACGTATCATCAACCAACCTTTGTCGAAATTAATCCAGCATGCTTCGTTAGATTTAGCGTTGCTATCTCAACCTTTGCAAAGTGGTCAAAGCATTACTGACAGTGATGTTACGTTTGTCGTTGATGGTAAACCACTGATGCTTGAAGTCACTGTTAGTCCAATATCTTGGCAACGTGAATTGATGCTATTGGTCGAAATGCGAAAAGTGGGGCAACAGCGTCGCCTAACCCAAGAGCTCAACCAACACGCACAACAACAAGCGGCGAAGTTACTGGTGAGAGGCTTAGCACATGAAATTAAAAACCCATTAGGTGGACTGCGTGGTGCGGCTCAACTGCTTGAAAGAATGCTTCCTGACCAGAGTTTAACTGAATATACCCAAATCATTATTGAGCAAGCAGACCGCTTGCGTGCGCTGGTGGATCGTTTGCTTGGTCCACAAAGACCTGGCAAAAAGCAGTCTGAAAACTTACATGTCATCTTGGAAAAAGTTCGACAGCTAGTCGAGCTAGAAGCTAGCACCAATTTAGTAATAGAGCGAGATTATGATCCAAGCCTGCCGGATATTTTGATGGATACCGATCAAATCGAGCAGGCTTTGCTTAATATCGTTAGCAATGCAGCTCAAATATTAACATCCCAGCCACATGGAAAAATAACGTTGCGCACCAGAACGGTGCACCAAGCTAATATTCATGGCCAGCGACATAAATTGGTCGCACGTATCGAGATCACCGATAACGGACCAGGTATTCCATTGGAATTGCAAGACACGCTCTTCTACCCAATGGTCAGCGGGCGAGAAGGCGGGACAGGCTTAGGTCTCTCAATCTCACAAAATCTCATTGACCAACATAATGGAAAAATTGATGTAGAAAGCTGGCCAGGTAGAACAACATTTACAATATATTTACCCATTTCACCACTGTGAGATTCGGTTTGCTGTTAAGGAATAAAAATTATGAGTAAAGGATACGTTTGGGTTGTCGATGACGATAGTTCAATCCGTTGGGTAATGGAAAAAACACTTTCATCTGCCAATATAAAATGTGAAACCTTCTCGGATGCAGAAAGTGTATTGATGGCACTAGAAAGAGAAACGCCAGATGTACTCATTTCAGATATACGAATGCCAGGCATTGACGGTATCGAACTGCTCAATCAAGTTCACTCTCGCTCTCCTGAATTGCCCGTAATTATTATGACCGCGCATTCTGACCTAGACGCAGCCGTTAATGCTTATCAAAAAGGCGCTTTTGAATATCTGCCTAAACCATTCGATGTAGATGAAACACTCACCTTAGTTGAACGAGCGATCGCTCACGGTCAAGAGCAACGTAAAGAGCAATCAGCCCAGCAAGCTGGCATTGATGACACGCCAGAAATAATCGGTGAAGCACCATCAATGCAAGAGGTGTTTCGTGCGATTGGTCGTTTATCTCGCTCGTCTATTTCAGTGCTCATTAATGGCGAGTCAGGTACCGGCAAAGAGTTAGTCGCGCATGCACTTCATCGCCACAGTCCTCGCTCACAAAAGCCATTTATAGCCCTGAATATGGCCGCAATCCCCAAAGACCTTATTGAATCTGAGTTATTTGGCCATGAGAAAGGAGCATTCACTGGTGCGAATAGCGTCCGCCAAGGCCGCTTCGAGCAAGCCAATGGTGGAACGTTATTTCTAGATGAAATCGGTGATATGCCACTCGATATTCAGACCCGTTTATTACGCGTCCTCGCCGACGGTCAGTTTTATCGGGTTGGAGGACATTCAGCGATCAAAGTTGATGTACGCATTGTCGCTGCAACTCACCAAAATTTAGAGAAGCTCGTTCATCAAGGCAAATTCCGCGAAGATTTATTTCACCGCCTCAATGTGATTCGAATTCATATTCCAGCACTACGTGAACGACGTCAGGATATTGAAAAGCTGACAAAACATTTCCTAGCCCTAGCAGCGAAAGAGCTAGGTGTGGAGATGAAGACATTACCCCCCAAAAGTGTCGAGATTTTAAATCGATTAGAATGGCCAGGTAACGTGCGTCAACTTGAAAATATTTGTCGATGGCTAACCGTGATGGCAAGTGGCAGTGAAGTTCTGCCCAGTGATCTTCCTTCCGAGTTATTATCAGAAAAGAAAAATAACGAGTTTGATAATGATATAAGTTGGCAGCAACAGCTTGCAAGTTGGGCTAAGTCATCCTTAGCTTCAGGAGAAACTGAACTACTTTCTTACGCACTCCCTGAATTTGAACGTATACTTTTAGAAGCAGCACTCCATCATACCAATGGGCATAAACAAGATGCCGCGAAGGTGCTAGGATGGGGACGCAACACGCTGACAAGGAAGTTAAAAGAACTTTACTAATAACTTAAAGCTGGTGATTAGCTTGTAATCAGCAAGCTAAATCCCCCCTCTTCCTTCGCGTGTTTTCTCAATTTTTTTATGGAAGAAAAAGACACGACATGCCATTTATCAACCAAATTACGCTGAGAACAGCCGTTGTTCTCCCATTTGTTATGGTCTTCCTGCTCACCATTGGTGTGATCATTGGCGTTCAAAAATATCACTATGAAGGTGTCGTTGATGATCTTAGTAGCAAACAGCTTATTTCTTTAACAAATAACGTTGAGCAACATCTACTCAACTTTCTCGAAAAACCGTTTCAAGCGAGTCTTGCTATCAGTCATAGCATTGGCTTCAACCACCTCTATACCCCAGGTAATACAAGTAAAATTGAACAATATCTGCTAACCAGCTTCAATAGTCTTTACAAAACAATCGAGCAGCTTGATGTCATCAGTTTTGGTGGAGAGCAAGCCGAGTTTGTTGGTTTTAGAAAAGAAAATGACCATGAATACTCGCTCATGCTGCAAGATGAAAGAACGCAACAGAATTTAATCATCTACAAAGGTGACACGATAAATAGAAACATCCGCTCTACCATTGTTGATTATGATCCTCGAATCCGGCCGTGGTATAGCCCTGTAGCCAAAAGTCTCACATCTGGCTGGTCTTCTATTTATGCCAATGTCGACGAACGCCAAGAAGTCACCCTCTCCGCTCTCGCTCCCGTTTTTGATAGTAGCCAATTTATCGGCGTCGTCGTTAGCGATGTAAAAATAAACACCTTCAACACCTTTCTTAATTCATTAAGAAAACAGACGCGTGCCAATGTATATATCATGGATCAGCAAAAACGGCTTGTTGCCCACTCAAACGCAAGCGCCGTTGTCTCATGGGGAACTAACTTATCCCCCCAAGGAGAACGACTATTTGCAATAGAAAATGCAAACCCTGTAATACAAGCCAGTGCTCAATATGTCGATACCCATAATACGTTGCTGCCCTCTTCATTCAGTAAGTTTGAAACCAGCGTCGATAGGATTCGTTACTTCAATCTTCTCACTCCATTTAAAGATCAATATGGTCTTCATTGGTTCATAGGGGTCTCAATATCGGAAACTGATCTATTAGGCAAACTTCCAGAAAATCAGCAAAATAGCTGGATAATCGGATGCATCGTAAGTCTGATCGGCATTGGAATTGGGCTTATTGCATTTAATCATGTAACCACACCGATTACTGCTACAGCTTCTGCTGCTAAACAACTTGCAAAAGGAGACTGGGAAAGTGCGATGCCCAAGGCAGGAAAGATTTATGAGATAAGCTTATTGGTTTATTCATTTAATGAAATGGCAAATAATTTAAAAGCCTCGTTTAAAGCACTTCGTTCTCAATTGGTCTATGACTCTCTTACTAAACTTTATAGCCGAGAGGGTTTAATAGAAAGCTGTGAGCATTTAAATAAACTCAACGGTAGCCTACTTATCGTTGGTATAGATAAATTCAGAGACATCAATGACAGCCTGGGATATCAACAAGGCGATAAATTGTTAGTGATCATTGCTGAAAGACTACGCTCTCTTTTTGCTAACAACTCATACATTGCACGTATTGGTGGCGATGAGTTTGCCATTTACATACCATCCGCAAAGCAAAGATCTGAAACCCAAAGCGCAGCAAATAACATTCTACAAATGTTTTCAGCCCCCGTAGCGATGTACAGTGAACAAGTAGTGATCAACGTATCCATTGGTGTTGTGCTCGGTGATGAGAGCGCGAATATGACACTCAGTCTACGTAACGGTAGTATCGCATTAAGAAATGCAAAATTAGAACTGACGCACATCAGCTATTACTCACCAGAAATGGCTGAGCAATCACGTAAACGCACGCAAATGCTGACTCAAATTAAGCTGGCGATTGAGAACCAAGAATACATCCCCTTTTATCAACCTATCGTAGAGCTTGCTACGGGTAAGATTGTAGGTGCAGAAGCTTTAGCACGCTGGGTAACATCAAGTGGTGAGATTATCCCCCCTTTAGACTTTATTCCAATTGCGGAAGAGAGTGGCTTCATCGGTTTAATTGGCGAGCAAATCTTATACAAATCTTGTTTTGATACCATGAAAGGTATCCAGATGGGTAAATGGGATAGCACTTTCAAGATCCATGTAAATCTATCGGTAAACCAACTTTCTCAACCAGATTTTATCGAACAACTTGAGCAGACCTTAGAAAAAACAGAACTTCCCCCAAGCAACCTGACGCTAGAGATAACTGAATCTAGAATTGTAGATAACGATCCGGTCATTCTCGAAAACATGAAGTCACTCAAACAACTTGGGATTGATATTGCCATCGATGACTTTGGTACAGGTTATAGCTCTCTCGCTTATTTGCACAAACTCCCTTTTGATTGCTTAAAAATTGATAGGGCATTTGTTTCCCAGTTAGCTCAAGAAAACACAGATAGTTCAGTTGTTGCTGCAATTATTAACATGACTCGCGGTTTTAATGTCGAAATAGTCGCAGAGGGTATTGAGACTAATGAACAAGTGGATTTACTCAAGCAGCTAGAATGTGCGCATGGACAAGGCTTTTTATTCAGCAAAGCCATTCCTTTTGCAGATTGGCCAACAGATATGGTTAACGTGAAACAAAAATCGACGAAATAGAACGATTTTAACGGCTTTACTACTGACACTGATCATATTGATTTTTATACTAGTGCTAGATAAAAACATTCGGAAAGAAAATAATGATAACTAAAAACCTGCCGCTTACAGATTTACACCGTCACCTCGACGGTAATATTCGCACCAAAACCATCTTAGAACTCGGCCAACAATTCAATGTAAAACTTCCTGCAGACAACATTGAACAATTAACACCACACGTACAAATTGTCGAAGCCGAACCATCACTTGTTGCCTTCCTATCTAAACTCGATTGGGGCGTCGCTGTACTTGGTGATCTTGATGCGTGCCGCCGTGTTGCTTACGAAAACGTTGAAGATGCTTTAAATGCACAAATTGATTATGCAGAATTGCGTTTCTCACCTTATTACATGGCGATGAAACATAACCTACCACTTGCAGGAGTCGTCGAAGCTGTGGTTGATGGCGTTCGAGCAGGAGTTCGAGATTTTGGTATTCAAGCTAATCTCATCGGTATCATGAGTCGAACTTTTGGTACAGAAGCGTGCCAGCAGGAATTGAATGCTATTTTGACGCAAAAAGACAACATCGTTGCTGTCGATCTCGCCGGTGATGAACTTGGTCAACCCGGAGACCGTTTTATCTCACACTTTAAGCAAGTAAGAGATGCTGGTCTGAAAGTAACGGTACACGCTGGCGAAGCAGCAGGTGCAGAAAGTATGTGGCAAGCAATTAAAGAGCTCGGCGCAGAGCGCATTGGGCATGGCGTAAAAGCAATCCACGACCCACGACTCATGGATTATTTGGTAGAAAAGCGTATTGGTATCGAGTCATGCTTAACATCCAACTTCCAAACCAGCACAGTTGACTCACTCAGTCTTCATCCTATTAAGCAGTTCCTTGAACATGGTGTACTTGCCTGTCTCAACACTGATGACCCTGCAGTTGAAGGCATTGAATTACCTTATGAATATGAAGTTGCAGCACCTCAAGCCGGTCTTTCTCAAGCTCAAATTCGCCAAGCTCAAATAAACGGATTGGAGCTTGCTTTCCTTACAGAAGAAGATAAAAGTGCATTACAAGAGAAAGTAGCCAACCGTTAATAAAGAACAAATATTTCTTTATCTAAGCCGATCATGTTATGTATCGGCTTTTTCATACTCATTTTTTAGTGCTGCGCACTTCTGTCTCTGTAGCAATGTAACAATAAAGACATGAGAAGAGAGGCTAGTAGGAAAAGAGGTCACGAGTATAAGCTTAATGCCCTAAACGCAAAAAACCCCAGCATTGCTGCTGAGGTTTCTAATAAAGTGGCGGAGCGGACGGGACTCGAACCCGCGACCCCCGGCGTGACAGGCCGGTATTCTAACCAACTGAACTA
>NZ_SJFM01000326.1:0-214 GCF_029478545.1 Vibrio sp. 1180_3 | reverse complement strand
GCACTCCGATTAACTCGGCTAAGTAGGCCACAGGTGTTCCCTGGGGAATGCTGAGTTCAACATCATTAATGGATAGCGTCATGTTGGCGACGGGTGCTTGAGCCACTTGGTAGCGAGTCGTTTTTTCAACGACTTCAGCTTTGATAAAGCCACCAGTTTGAGATTGCCCAAAGCACTGCAATTGTTGACGCTTTGCATAAAAGGTCGAAAGACT
>NZ_SJFM01000325.1:0-215 GCF_029478545.1 Vibrio sp. 1180_3 | reverse complement strand
GACGCTGAGCCTGAATGAAGACGGCGAGATAAGCGACAGCAACTACAGCTACAACAATGGCACCATCACGTGGACAGAAACCGTGGCCGAGGGCGCAAGCATCAAGGTCGATGCAACGCAGACCGACCGCGACGGCAACGTGTCTCTACCAGGCAGCGACGAAGCGAAAGTGGATACCACGGCGGACGCCGGTGCGCCAAGCGTGAGCATCGTGG
>NZ_SJFM01000324.1:0-216 GCF_029478545.1 Vibrio sp. 1180_3 | reverse complement strand
CAACCTTCACTTGAACCTGGTCATTACCCAGCTCGTCTTTGTTGATCACGCCATCATCTGGATTGCGGTCATCCACGATGGTCACGAGCGGTGCGTAGTCACCGTCATTGATGAACACCGTATCAACGGTCGCGTTGTCGCTGCCTTCCTTCGACACGTTGCCGTCGCGGTCGGTCTGCGTCGCATCCACTTTGATGCTCGCGCCCTCGGCCACGG
>NZ_SJFM01000323.1:0-218 GCF_029478545.1 Vibrio sp. 1180_3 | reverse complement strand
TTCAAGAATCCATTTCGACCAAGCCAACTTGCCGAAAATACGGAACGAATTCTCTATGAAATCGTAGAGTTAACCCTAAAAACTCATCAAACACATAACGCCCAATTAAGTGGTGAACAACGCACTGACCAAGTCGCTGCATTGCACCGTAAAACACTTTACCTGACGCATAGTAAAACTGCCACGCGTTGAGAATCCACTTGAATTGATTGTTATGT
>NZ_SJFM01000322.1:0-218 GCF_029478545.1 Vibrio sp. 1180_3 | reverse complement strand
AACCTTGTTCGAGCAATACCAATCCAGTCATCTATCACAGCGGGTCTTCTGTGAGCGTAATGGGTTAAGTCTTTCTACTTTTTATGCCAAACGCCAGCAGTTACAAACTACGGAGTCAGCCAATATCAGTGGCTTTGTTAAAGCAGAAGTTATCGAAAAAACGACTCGCTACCAGATGGCTCAAACACCCGTCGCCAATATGACCTTATCGATAAATA
>NZ_SJFM01000321.1:0-219 GCF_029478545.1 Vibrio sp. 1180_3 | reverse complement strand
GCCCTTAGATAACGGTCAAACCTGTTACGGTTTTCGCTACGAGATAAAACTGGCGAGTCGTCAATCAACCCTCAAAGCTGTGCAGCTGGTGGATAAACCGGCGCAGTTAGAGATGCTGCGTGATGGCCTTGTCGTGCAGCGCGTGCATGGCATTATTCGTCAATTTAGCAAGGGCGATATTGGTCATCACCATACGTTTTACTCGCTGACTTTAGTGCC
>NZ_SJFM01000320.1:0-219 GCF_029478545.1 Vibrio sp. 1180_3 | reverse complement strand
TTTCCTGACGATACAGCGGAAGCGCATACTGATATTTGCCTAAAATAATGTTGGCAAGCAGACTTTCGGTAGCGAAGCTTTTGGGGATGATACTTATCGGTGCGGGTTGTTGGTGAATGTGGCTTTTTTCAGCCTGTTGTTCACACTGACGACAGGCGTATTTCGGGCGAACATATTCCAACACTTTTAGGACGGCGGGCGTAAACTCCAGCTTTTCAC
>NZ_SJFM01000319.1:0-220 GCF_029478545.1 Vibrio sp. 1180_3 | reverse complement strand
AGTCCACCTTTCAACGACAAACCAAGCTTTTGAATGAAACAAAATCACCGAGCTAGACTTTCAGCAAATACAAAATGACCGATTAGCTTGCCCTTTCCACACTTTGCACCCGCTAAACTGACAACGCCCCAACTCTAAATCTGATTGAGGCAAACCAAGAAACTTGCCTGTTTTACGGTTTGAGTTAACCAAGAATTTGAGGGTAAAAATGCTCATTTGC
>NZ_SJFM01000031.1:0-51833 GCF_029478545.1 Vibrio sp. 1180_3 | reverse complement strand
TCGATACCACGCGTACTTTCTTACCTTCTGCGGTTAGTTGCTCTGCGGCTTTCACTGCTAGCTCAACTTCTGAACCTGTCGCAATTAGGATTAGCTCAGGCTTACCATCGCTGTCTTTCAGGATGTACCCCCCCTTAGCAATGTTAGCCACTTGCTCAGCAGTACGCTCTTGCTGTGCTAGGTTTTGACGAGAGAAGATAAGCGCAGATGGGCCATCTTTACGCTCAATCGCCAGTTTCCAAGCTACTGCTGATTCCACCTGGTCACATGGACGCCATGTGCTCATGTTTGGTGTTAAACGCAGTGAAGCAATTTGCTCAACCGGTTGGTGGGTAGGGCCATCTTCACCCAAGCCGATAGAGTCGTGCGTGTACACTTGAATGTTCTGAATTTTCATCAGAGCGGCCATGCGCATTGCATTACGTGCGTATTCCATAAACATTAGGAACGTTGCGCCGTAAGGAACGAAACCGCCATGAAGTGCAATACCGTTCATGATGGCAGTCATACCGAATTCACGCACACCGTAGTGAATGTAGTTACCCGAGAAATCTTCCGCCGTCAGTGATTTAGAACCAGACCACATAGTAAGGTTAGAAGGTGCTAAGTCAGCAGAGCCGCCCATAAATTCTGGTAGCATTGCACCAAAGGCTTCAAGCGCATTTTGTGACGCTTTACGTGATGCAATATTGGCAGGGTTAGCTTGCAAGTCGGCAATAATTGCGCTGGCTTTTTCTTCCCACTGCGCTGGTAATTCACCATTTACGCGGCGTTTAAATTCAGCGGCAAGCTCTGGGTATGCTGCTTCATAAGCTGCAAATTTCTCATCCCACGCTGCTTCCTTAGTTGTGCCAGCTTCTTTCGCTGACCATTCTGAGTAGATTTCTTGCGGAATTTCGAACGCACCGTGTTCCCAACCTAAAAATTCTTTTGCTGCTTTGATTTCATCATGGCCTAGTGGTGCACCGTGACAGTCGTGTGAACCTGATTTGTTTGGAGAACCAAAACCGATAATCGTTTTAGTACAAATCAAAGTTGGGCGACCAGTTTCAGCCTTCGCCGCTTCAATCGCCGCATTGATAGCCTCTGCATCGTGGCCATCAACCGCAGGAATAACGTGCCAACCATACGCTTCAAAACGTTTAGGTGTATCGTCAGAGAACCAACCTTCAACATGGCCATCAATAGAAATGCCATTGTCATCCCAGAAAGCAACCAGCTTGCCAAGACCTAACGTACCCGCTAAAGAACAAGCTTCATGGGAAATACCTTCCATCAAGCAGCCATCACCCATGAATACATAAGTGAAGTGGTCAACGATGTCGTGGCCTTCTTTATTAAATTGTGCAGCTAGCGCTTTCTCAGCCATTGCCATACCAACTGCGTTAGTAATACCCTGGCCTAGTGGACCCGTAGTCGTTTCAATGCCTGGTGCGTAACCATATTCAGGGTGGCCTGGGGTTTTTGAATGCAACTGACGGAAGTTTTTCAGATCATCGATCGATAACTCGTAACCGCTTAGATGCAGCAAAGAGTAAATCAACATTGAGCCATGGCCGTTGGAAAGAACGAAACGGTCACGGTCTGCCCACTGTGGGTTTTGTGGGTTGTGGTTTAGGTGAGAACGCCAAAGTACTTCAGCAATGTCTGCCATACCCATCGGTGCGCCAGGATGGCCTGAATTAGCTTGTTGTACACCATCCATGCTAAGGGCACGAATTGCATTTGCCAGTTGTTTACGATCCATAATAATTACCAAAAATAGTCGATTTAGAAATGAGAGGGGAACGTTATTCGTTCCCCTAATTTTAATTCTTATAACTGATTACAGTTTAGCCGCAATCATAGTTTCAAGCTTGCCTTGGTCAATAGCGAAGTTGCGAATACCTTCCGCTAGTTTTTCTACGGCCATTGCATCTTGGTTGTGTTCCCATAGGAACTCAGCGTGAGTCATTGCTGCTGGGCGTTCTTTAGAACCTTTAGAGTCAACTAGTTTCTCAACCACTTCGCCTTCGGCCGCTTCAAGCTCTGCAAGTAGAGCAGGAGCGATAGTTAGACGGTCACAGCCAGCAAGCTCTAGGATTTCGCCAATGTTACGGAAGCTAGCACCCATTACCACTGTGTTGTAGCCGTGCTCTTTGTAGTAGTTGTAGATATCCGTTACAGAGATTACGCCTGGATCTTCTTGAGCTTCAAAATCACGGCCTTCTTTTGCTTTGTACCAGTCCATGATGCGACCAACAAATGGAGAAATAAGGAACACGCCAGCTTCAGCACATGCACGCGCTTGAGCGAAAGAGAAAAGAAGCGTTAAGTTACAGTTGATGCCTTCTTTCTCAAGAATTTCTGCTGCGCGGATGCCTTCCCAAGTAGAAGCCAGTTTGATCAAGATACGGTCGTTGGTGATACCTGCATCATTGTACATTTTGATCAATTGACGTGCTTTAGCAACACTGCCTTCCATATCGTAAGATAGGCGAGCATCTACCTCAGTAGAAATACGGCCAGGAATGGTTTTTAGGATTTCTTTACCGATGTTAACGGCAAGCATGTCACAAGTGTCTTGAACTTGTTGTGCTTTGTCTGAACTTTGGCTTTTTGCGTATTCGATAGAGGCATCGATTAATGGTGCATACTCGGCAATTTGAGCGGCTTTAAGAATTAGAGATGGGTTCGTTGTTGCGTCTTCTGGTTGGTATTTTTTTATTGCGTCAATTTCGCCAGTGTCAGCGACAACAGTAGTCAGTTTACGAAGTTGCTCTAATTTATTGCTCATATCGATCATCCTATGTCTTTGGGCTTCGCCAGCATTTTGATTAGCTGGGCATTTGCAAGCGGGTCGGTGGATAGTTTAGTCACGCTTTTACGTAAAACCTTTCCACAAACTCAATTAATTTCAGCGACCGAACATTTGCTTTGAACATTTGATCGTTCGTTGAGTAAATGATGTGCCCATATTTATCTGATCTACGAGGAAAGTCAATCGATCTTCTAGGGTTATGGTGATGTCAATCAACTATTTTTTTGCGGCTGAAGTGAGGTGTAGTGAAATAAACGTTTGCTTAGGTTAGAGCAAGCTTTGCTTAGTCATAAATAACATTTATTTGGGTGTGAGAAAATGTAATGGCGATGAGCAAAAGTTGCAATGTGGGTGCGCTGTAACATATGCTAGGTCAATGAGCGGATGCTCAAATTTTTGTATTCTGCTGGCAATGTTGATCACGAGAACGATTATGACAACTTCAAACCAAGATATTTCGATAGAAAACACCGATCTACTCACTGAAATATCCGTTGCTTATTACCAAGATGGCGCGACTCAAGAAGAGATCTCGAAAAAATTTGCGATTTCACGTGCCAAAGTAGGGCGGATGCTGAAACAAGCCCGAGATGAAGGCATTGTTGAAATTACCGTAAAATATCACCCAGTGTTTAGCGCAAAGATAGAGCAACGTTTGATTGAACGATTCGGCGTTAAACGCGCCTTGGTTGCATTAGATCAACCTAGTGAAGAGCAGCAACGTCAGCAAGTATCGGGGTTAGTATCGAATTATCTCACTAACACATTAAAAAATGGCATGGTAGTTACCGTTGGCCAAGGACGAAATGTTTCCGCTGTCGCGCATCATATTGGTGTTATTACACCTAGAGACTGCAAATTTGTTTGCAGTATTGGCGGTATCCATCCGCGAGGCGGTATGTTCAACGCGGACCACATTTGTCGTCAGTTGGCGAAAAAATATGGCGGTAGTTCTGAAACATTGTATGCGCCAGCTTATGCTGAAAACCGAGAACAAAAATTAGCCTTTATGCAAAATGCAACCGTTAAGCAAACGCTTGATTTAGCACGTAAAGCAGATATTGCGTTGGTCGGAATTGGTGACATGAGTGAAAACAGCTACATGGTTGATTTAGGTTGGTTTACGGCAGATGAAGTCGTTCAATCGCGCCTACAGCAAGGAGTCGTTGGAGATTTTGCAGGATACGATTTCTTTGATATTCATGGTAAGGCCGCTAATACCGTAATGAGCGACCGCGTGATTGGTTTGGGTATTGACGAGTTTCGTCCTATTGCAGAAGTGATCGCTATTGCCGCTGAAAACAGTAAACCACTGGCGTTACTTGGCGCACTACGTACTGGTGCCATTGATGTGATTGCTACCAGTGTTAGCAATGCGCTCACCGTTTTAAACCTAGATGAACAAATGCAACTTGGTGTAGGGAAAAGTTAGTTTTTCTGGAAGTGACACGCTTGGTTTATAAAAAGTTATATTCCCCCCGAATTTTTCCGGGGGAAACGACTTCTTTATTGGCTAATGGGTAGTGCTTCGTTTTGTCCCCATTCAGTCCAAGAACCATCATAGACAGCTAAATGCTCATAACCACACATATGCGCAGCAAGCAACACGATACAAGCAGTGACACCAGAGCCGCAGCTGAAAAGATATTCAGAACGTTCGCTTTTTAGCACCTGCTTCAAAATAGGCTCTAATTCATTGATGCATTTCATTTTGTGTTCAATCATCAACTCAGCAAAAGGTAGGCAGGCTGAATTTGGGATGTGCCCACTTCGAATGCCAGCGCGAGGTTCAGCCACTTGGGCATTAAAACGGGCTTTAGAGCGTGCATCAATTATTTGACTGGTTTCATTATCTATCTGTTGCAACACATAATCGGCGTCGACAAAATAGTGTTGATTCAGTTTCCCCGAAAAGTTACCGGTAATTTTAGGTTGTGAGTATTCCATTGCCAGCGGAAGACCACACATTTTCCATTCCGTCAGCCCGCCATCGAGTACGTAAACCTCTTGATGACCCATCGCTTTTAGCATCCACCACGCTCGTGGAGAGGCAAATGTCCCGCTATTATCATAAACAACAATGATCGAATCGTTATTGATCCCTAATGCTTGCGCTTGTGAATTGAAATGTTCTTCGTTAGGCATCATGTGTGGCAGTGTTGCGCTGAGGTCACAAAATACTTTGTCATAATCAAAACGTCGCGCATTGGGAATAGTGTGTACGGTGTCTTTTTCAGTTTCACTGGGAATTTGAAAATCAATACTTGCATCTAGAATTACGATGCGTTCATCGGCTAAACGTTGATTTAACCAGCTTGGGGAAACCAATGGAGACATATTGCGCTCATCCTGACCTGTTGTTTGAAGAAGCTTTAACTTACTCATTAATTTGCAGAAAAGAAATGCTATTTAGAAGGGATGATAAAATAAAATGCTCAACACCTTGTAGTTAAAAGGCGTCGAGCATGTTTAATCGTTATTGATCAGAGTTCTGACACACGCTGCATGTCGCTAATTTCATCAGTTTCATCTCGCGCCAGCTCATAGAGAGCGCATCGAACATCAATATTTTACCTTGTTTAGGTTGTCCATAGTGCGCGATAACTTTAATCGCTTCCATCGCTTGTACTGCGCCAATGATTCCCACTACAGGTGCCATGACGCCAGCTTCTACACAAGTAAGTGCCGTATTGCTAAACAAAGCACTCAAACATTGATAACAAGGTTCGTCAGCGTGTTCGTATGTAAATACACTGACTTGTCCTTCCATTCGAATTGCGGCACCAGAAACCAACGGTGTTCGAGTTCGGTAACAAAGGCGATTGAGTTGGTTGCGAGTCTCTACATTATCAGAGGCATCCAACACCAGAGTGTGCTGCCCAATAAGTGTGTCAAGCTGCTCGTCATTTAAGCGTTGATCAACGGTATTTACCGCCAAAAATGGATTGAGAGTTCGTAATGAATCTGCAGCGGAATCGACCTTTTTTCGGCCAATGTCGTTGTCTGTATGCAACACTTGTCGTTGTAGATTAGAGAGTTCCACGACGTCATCATCGACGAGGGTTATACTGCCAACGCCAGCCGTTGCTAAATATTGGCTTGATGCGCAGCCCAAACCGCCAGCACCAACAATGAGTACAGAACTTTGTTTCAATGCTTCTTGGCCTTCAAAATCAAATTGCTTGAGAATGATCTGTCGGTTGTAACGCAACATTTCTGCATCAGATAAAATATCCACAAACGCTCCTAATACAAGCTGGAATTAAAAAGTTGGATATTCACGCTTTCACCCACTTCCACTCGTCCACGTTCGCGTTCTAATACTACAAAGCAATTGGCTAAACTCATGGAGCGAAATGCACCAGAGCTCTGATTACCGGTTGTTTCAACAACGAATTTGCCATTTTCAATCGAGTAGATACCACGCTGGTAATCTGTGCGGCCTGGCGATTTTTTGAATGCCGTTTTCGTGATGGCTGGGATAGATTCTGGTGCTTGCCATTTGCTATGTCCCGCCAATTTAGCGAGCATCGGTTGTACTAATACGTACATAGTTAGTACTGCTGACACCGGGTTACCTGGAAGACCACAAAACCAAGCATTACTAAGCTCACCAAACGCAAATGGTTTGCCCGGCTTAATCGCCAGTTTCCAGAAGCCTATCTCGCCAAGTTCCTGCAAAATATCTTTGGTGTAATCGGCTTCGCCGACACTCACACCACCAGATGTCACGACCACATCCGCTAAGTTTTGGGCTTTTTCGAACGTTGCTTTTAATGTTGCAGGGCAATCGGGGATGATGCCAAGGTCAATCGCTTCACAACCAAAGTTCTCAATTAGAGGTTTAATCCCGTAGCGATTACTGTCGTATATTTGTCCGTCAGTTAAAGACTCCCCTAGCGGTTTGAGCTCATCACCAGTTGAGAAAAAGGCAACTCTGGGTTTGCGAAAAACGGTAATGTGGCTAATGCCGAGTGTGGCGATCATGGGAATATCACGTGGTGTTAAACGAGCACCTTTCGCTAAAACAAGATCACCTTGCTTAATGTCATCACCGGTCGGGCGAATATTGTTTTGTGGCTTGATGTCCGATTGTTTGAAGACAATACCTGCATCAGTGACATCGGTATTTTCTTGCATAACGACTGCGTCGCATCCAGGTGGGATCTTCGCTCCCGTCATGATTCTGATACAGGTATTGACAGGCCATTCACCTTCAAAGGGAGCGCCAGCAAAAGATTTTCCTGCCAATGGTAGTATTTGATTATTTGCTAAATCACTCAAGCGTATCGCATACCCATCCATGGCTGAATTATCAAAAGGCGGGACAAAAATAGGCGAAAGCACATCTTCTGCCAATACGTAGCCAAGAGCTTCAGCTAATGGAAGTTGCAGTGTCACTTGAATTGGTTTGATTCGCGCTAACATTGTGTCCATCGCGTCTTCGATAGGCATTAAGCCCGGAGCATCACAGCAGCCCATTTTAGAATCCTATTGTCGTTTTTCTTTTCAATAACCTTATCATAGATTGTCTTTTGGTAAGAATGACCATCCATAAAATATGGGTGTAATTATTCAAAATTCCGAGTATCCTTGTCTGCCATCCGAAAGGGGTAAAAGTAAGAGGAATCGGAATGTTAGGTCTTAGCGAATCAGCAAAGTTGGTTAAAGATGCGCTAGAGAGCCGCGGTTTAGAGACGCCAATGTGTCCTAATGCGGTAACTCGTGAAGAGAAGAAAGAAAAAATTGAACACCATATGCGTGAGATCCTGACACTGCTTGGTCTTGACCTGACTGATGATAGCCTCGAAGAAACCCCGCATCGCATTGCAAAAATGTATGTTGATGAAGTTTTTTCGGGTTTGGATTACCAAAACTTTCCCAAAATTACTGTCATTGAAAACAAGATGAATGTAAGTGAAATGGTTCGCGTGAAAGATATCACCGTAACCAGCACTTGTGAGCATCACCTGGTAACGATCGATGGTAAGGCCGCTGTTGCTTACATTCCGCGCGGCAAGATTATTGGACTTTCAAAAATCAATCGTATTGTGCGTTTTTTTGCTCAACGTCCACAAGTTCAAGAGCGAATGACACAACAAATTCTGGTGGCATTGCAAACCTTACTTGAATCTGATGATGTAGCGGTAACTATTGATGCAACGCATTACTGCGTTAAATCACGCGGTGTTATGGACGCAACCAGTGAAACGACGACGACGGCATTGGGTGGTATTTTTAAGTCAAATCCTGCTACTCGTGCGGAATTTCTTCACGGCTTACGATAAGTGTCCCATTGATTTCAATAAAAAGCCCCGAAATAGTTTTCGGGGCTTTTTACGTATCTGACCAATATTGAATTTCAACGTTTATTCAAACAAAGCAAGATACTCACTATAACCTTGAGCTTGCATGTCATTTTTTGCAACAAAGCGCATTGCCGCAGAATTCATACAATAGCGTAACCCGGTTGGGGCAGGACCATCGTCAAATACGTGCCCTAAATGAGAATCACCAAAACGGCTTCTGACTTCTGTTCTTGAATAAACTAAGCGGAAATCAGTCTTCGTTGCAATATACGCTTCATTTATTGGTTTAGTAAAACTTGGCCAACCAGTGCCAGATTTGTATTTGTCGGTTGAAGAAAACAGCGGTTCACCAGTGACAATATCAACATAAATACCCTCGGCTTTGTTATCCCAATACTCATTATTAAAAGCGCGCTCGGTGCCTTCTTCTTGGGTGACGTAGTATTGAAGGTCAGTCAGTTTGGCGCGAATCTCCTTGTCAGAAGGTTTGGTATAGACTTTAAGGCTTGCCTCCGATTTATTTGCATCAATTAATTGACGTAATGTCTTTGGATTTTCATTACGATCTTCACCAAAAATTTCATCTAAATATTGGTCACGCCCAGATGCGTAGCGATAGTAGTTGTACCGCACTTTGCTCTTTTTATAAAAATCTTGGTGGTAATCTTCTGCCGGCCAGAATGTAGCATATTGGATGAGTTCCGTTTTCAGCGGTTTTTTATAGATACCGAGCTTATCGATGTCAGCCATGAAGGTTTCTGCTGTCTGCTTCTGCATTGCATTGTGATAGAAAATCGCAGGGCGATATTGTGGGCCTCTATCGACAAATGACCCTTTGTCATCGGTCGGATCAATATGACGGAAAAAATGATCCAATACCTGCTCATAGCTGACGATTTGAGGATCAAACGTTACTTGCACCACTTCAATATGGCCGGATTTACCCGATGAAACTTGTTTATAGGTCGGGTTTTCCACTGATCCGCCGGCATAACCTGATACGACATTGATCACGCCGTTGAGTTTCTCAAGATCAGATTCTGTACACCAAAAACACCCGCCAGCGAGTGTGGCGACATCGACGTTACCAATGCTGGGCATTTTCTGTGGTTTAGTCTCTGCCTGACTAAACAGTGAAAAAACGATAGGAACGAATAACGCTATCGAGATAAAGATGGGAGTAAAACGTTTCATAACCGACCTTACTTTTTTTTATTGATATACGTAAAGAACGGTAAAAAGTGCAAAAACTTACAGCACAGAGATAAAAATAGTTAATTTTATTGAAAGCTTCTGCAAATGGGGGACTTTCCAGAAGCTAACTTAGTGATTAATTAAGACCGATGATATTGCCGTGCTGATCAATATCCAATGCCATAAAGGCGGGTTTGTCAGGGAGTCCTGGCATGGTCATAACATTGCCGCATAGTGCATAAATAAAACCAGCACCTGCGCATAATCTAAGTTCTCGAATAGGAACATCAAACTCTTTTGGAGCACCTTTAATGGCTGCATTGGTAGAAATAGATAAAGGAGTTTTGGCCAAACAAACCGCTAAATGACCATAACCGTGAGCTTGGAATGCACGCATTTGTGC
This sequence comes from Vibrio sp. 1180_3, assembly GCF_029478545.1. Taxonomy (NCBI): domain Bacteria; kingdom Pseudomonadati; phylum Pseudomonadota; class Gammaproteobacteria; order Vibrionales; family Vibrionaceae; genus Vibrio; species Vibrio sp. 1180_3. Next base: position 42,127 of record NZ_SJFM01000031.1, on the reverse strand, counting down.
TTTGGCTACCTCACTTAATGTAATTCCCGCTGCACCATACCCTTTTTGAGCCACTGCGTTGAGTTTGGTTTCAATCGAATCTTGCGAGCGATAGAGAGGAGTAAATTGATTTGGCTTGCGACATTGTTCGATCACTTTGTTTGCAAGATCTGTTGTACCTTCTCCACCGAGCGCAAAACCTTCGCTCAATGCTACTTCAACGTTGTTCGGTAAGGCTTGAATCAGAGCGGTTAGTTGTTCGATTTCTTCCAGAGTATCTTGTGGAAAGCGATTGATAGCCACCACCGCAGGAACACCATATTTATTGACGTTGTTGATATGCCATTTGAGATTATCAAAGCCAGCCATGAGTGCAGCTTGATCTGGTTCAAATAGCGAGTCAGGAACAGCTTGTCCGGGGCGAAGTTCATACAAACCAGAGTTAGCTTTTAGCCCACGTAATGTCGCTACAATGACTGCGCAATCAGGTGCTTTCCCTGATGTTGCCGCTTTAATATTACACGCTTTCTCAAAGCCCATGTCTGAACCAAAGCCACCTTCAGTGACGGTGAATTCAGCAAGTCGCGTAGCAATGTCATCCGCAATAATTGACGAATTGCCATGGGCGATATTGGCGAAAGGACCAGCATGAATAAGGGTAGGGACACCTTCTAAAGTTTGCATGAGCGTTGGTTCAATCGCTTCTTTCATACTAACGGTCATTGCGCCAGCTACTTGCAAGTCTTCTGTGGTTACAGGGTCACCATTTAAATTATAAGCAACCACGATACGTCCAATACGTTGGCGTAAATCACGCAAGTCTTCCGCTAAGGCGAGAATGGCCATCAGCTCTGATGCGGCAGAGATATCAAACCCATCTTGCCGCTCATAACCATTGATGGTTTTACCGCTTTCATTTTGACCGACTGTGACCATCCTAAGTGCACGATCATTATGATCCATGACGCGTTTCCAGGCGACTTTGTTTACGTCGATCTTCAGTGCGTTCATGCCCGTACGTTGTTCAAAATCTTCATAACCTAATCGCTGCTCGTGATAAATCCGCGCATCTATTGCTGCAGCGGCGAGGTTATGCGCAGCCGTAACTGCGTGAATGTCACCGGTTAGATGTAAATTTAACTCTTCCATTGGGGCAACTTGAGAATAACCACCGCCAGCGGCTCCGCCTTTCACACCAAAGATTGGCCCCATAGAAGGTTGGCGAATACATGCCATGACAGAGTGATCTAATTTCGCGATCCCTTGTGATAGACCAATAGTGGTGACTGTTTTACCTTCGCCCAAGGGGGTTGGAGTGATGGCGGTAACAACAACCAATTTACCTTCAGGATGAGTGTGAAGTCTATCTAAGCAAGAAAGAGAAACTTTAGCCTTAAAACGTCCTTGGCTATGGAATTCAGTCGGATCTAGGCCTGCCTTAGCGGCAATAGCATCAATCTGTGTCAATTTTGTTGCACGGCAAATTTCAATGTCTGGCAGCATAAAACCCTCATCGGAAGTCATTAATAGGTGAGGAAAACGTTTGCGTCGCGATACTAACGTCAAAATGTTTGTTGTAAAGTATTATGGGTGGTCGAATATTCGATTGATGCTAAATTCTAACGCAATGCTGATTTTGATCAACTTAAGCTTCTGGTTTTACGTATCTATTGATATCCGAAGTAACGGAGTATTGTTCAGTTTGTCGTAGATTCAAAAACAATTTACACTGCGCGCAAGTTACTAAGGGATATACCATGAAATACGATTGGATTTTATTTGACGCTGACGAGACTTTGTTTCATTTCGACGCCTTCAAAGGTATGCAGCTAATGTTTGAACGCAAGGGAGTGATTTTTGATGAAATTGACTTTGCCAAGTACCAAGAGGTAAATAAACCTCTTTGGGTTGATTATCAAAATGGAGTGATTAATGCAGCCGATCTCAAGCATATTCGCTTTCAAGCTTGGGCCGAAAAACTGCAAACCACGACAGCTGATCTTAATAGTGCATTTCTTGAAGCTATGGCAGATATTTGCACGCCATTACCTGGTGCTAAAGAGTTACTAGAAGCACTAACAGGTAAGGCAAAACTTGGTATCATCACCAATGGTTTTACAGAGTTACAAGCGATTCGTTTGCAGAGAACAGGTATGACGGATTACTTTGAGCATGTAATTATTTCCGAAGAAGTGGGTATAGCCAAACCTGATAACGGAATTTTTGCTCATGCGTTAGAAAAAATGGGTAACCCTTGCAAGAGTAAAGTACTGATGGTGGGGGATAACCCGCATTCCGATATTCTTGGTGGCCTTAAATTTGGCATTGAAACCTGTTGGCTCAATACCGTTGGCCATTCTGATATTGATGGTATAGAACCACATTATAATGTGCGCTCATTGCATGAGCTTAAAGAAATTCTTATCGCGTAATAGCGCTAAATGATAAGATCGTCTGTTGATGGTATGGCTTAGTTTTCAGGTGGTTGAGCTAATCAAGCACCTTTATTTTGGCAAGTTATGTAATCCGACAGGTATAACCGCCGTACATAAAGCAAGGGATTCTCGGTGCAGTACGTAAAAATCAAAGATGTGATTGTTGAGCAAATTGAGACAGGTATGCTGACACCACGTCAGAAGCTTCCTGCGGAACGGAAACTGGCAGAGTCATTTGATACTACCCGCGTAACCCTACGTGAGGCACTGTCATTACTTGAAGCAGAAGGTAAGATTTATCGCGAGGATCGCCGTGGCTGGTTTATCTCACCACAGCCATTGCGTTACGACCCAGCGCAATCTTTAAGCTTTACCAAACTAGCATTAGCACAAAATCGTCAACCCAAAACTCAACTTCTTCATTCGAAAGCGGTACTGGCCAATAAGCAAGCAACAGCGCTATTAGCATTAAAACCTTTTTCAGATATCTATCAGATTGAACGGGTACGCTATCTAGAAGATCGTCCGGTCGCTTACGTAACAAATTACGTTTGTCCTGATAAATTCCCTAATTTGCTAGGCTTAGATTTATCCCCATCACTGACAAGTTTGTATAAAGAAACCTTCGGTGTTGAATATCATAGTATCAGCTACAAGATGACGACAAGTTCATTGCTTGGCAATATCGCCCACGCTTTGCGAGCAACCTCAGGAACACCGGCAATGGTTATTAAGCGAGTCAATTACAACCAACAAGGAGAGGTAATTGATGGCTGTATCGAATATTGGCGACATGATGCTATCTGTATTGAATCATCAGTAAAACTGATTGGCTAACCTTGTATCAATAATTTTAGCTTTTACCATGAGGTTATGACTGAGTTTTGGCATCATCTTGTTTTAGTTGTTTATGCCCATCTTCACTGACGCCTTGTTTCCAATAACTACTAATGTAAATGTTTTCTTTTTCTACTTCTTTCTCATTACGGAAATACTGACGAAGTGAGCGCATGGTATCAAATTCACAAGCACACCAAACCGAAGCGTTGTCGCCGATCCAAGGCTTAGAAATAACGGATTGCGTTAAATTGGATGTTTGATCTTTAACTACCCAATCAATTTCAATCGCTTCGGGGACAGCCAATTCACGCTTGTCATCAATGTGGTCAACCTCAATCACAACATATCCTTTGGCATTATTAGGCAATAATTTAATTTGCGAGGCTAGGGCTGGAATCGCTGTCATATCAGCGACGAGGAAAAACCAATCACCAGCCGTATTAATGCCTTGGCTTTTGCCTGGCCCTGCAATGGATATGGTGTCTCCAACCTTTGTCGTTATCGCCCATCTTGCTGCAAAACCGCATTGTAAGTCTTTAGTAATATGACGAACAAAATCAACCTCAATACTATTATTTTCGGCGTTGAAGTGCTGAATTGTATAAGTACGCATAACTGGACGCTGTTGCGGTGAAATTGAGGAGATATTCGTATCACCATGATCGGTGAACAGTAATTTTATATAGCCGCCTTCGCTTTCGCTACCAAAGTGTGCAATATCATCGCTCTGTAAAGTAATGCGTTGCATAGACGGTGAAATTTGTTGAGATTGAATGACTGTGAGTGAGTAGAAGTTTCGAGTTGGCTTTTTTTCTTTCTCTAGCATTGGGCTGATACCATCATTTAGATTAATTATCTTGTCACCATATCCTGAGTTGCACTACTTATCAATGATAATGGATATCATTTACGTTAATTTACTTTTATTAAATGAATCGTCATATATGAATAGAAAAAGCCTCTAAGAATCAAAGGCTTTTTTCAGGTTAGTTTCTAAATCAACCATCTGGAATACTCCTAAAAAATAACCAAGTTAGAAACTAGTTCCTCATGCAATCTTTTCTTTAGAGGAAAACCATCGGGACCATATATGCCCCTGCATGTGGCTTTTGATTGATAGTTTGGCCTTATTTTTGAGCATCATCGCGCAGCGTTGTCTCTGAGCATGTGAATTCACGCCTCAACCATGCTCTCAGTTTTAGTACACTTTCTTGTTTTAATTTGTTTTTGGGACAAACAAAGTAGAAATCTTGGTGTGGGTTAGCTACGGGTTCGCCAAGCTCAACTAGCATGCCGTGGCTGATGTCATCTTTCACAAATAAGCGATGCGTAACCAGCATGCCTAATGAACGGACTGCAGCTTGTACCGCTTGAATGGATACGTCGAATGTCAGGTTGCTATGGAATGTGGGCATTGGGATTTGGTGGTGGTCGCACCACACTTGCCAGTCATGTTGTCGCCTTAGGTTAAAAACGCCAATGGTTGAGTTTTGTTTGACGAGTTGCTTAACGCTTAATTCATACTGGTTTTTCAATAGGGCAGGGCTGCACACCAATACCAGATCATCGTCGCCCAGTTTTTCGCTGTAATATTGTTCCCACTCATTTGGCTTGCCATGCACGAGGGCGATATCGACGCCTTCCTGCTCTATATCGAAAGGGCCAGTTAACGTAGAAATACGGATATCCAGAGAAGGAGCGAACGCTTGGAAGTCGGGAACTCGTGGGATCCACCAATGCATGGCGAGTGAATTTACCATGTTGAGGGTAATGCGGTGGTCGTTAGGCGTTCTAGCGAGTTCTTCGGTCGCCTCTATCACTTGCTCAAGTGCTGGTGCGACCTTTCGATAATATCGCTTACCTGCGGCATTAAGAACGACCCGACGACCAACTCGTTGAAACAGCGGTTTGTTGACCAGTTGCTCCAACGATTTTATGGCTTGACTTACTGCAGAATGACTAACATACAAGGCGCGTGCAGCATCGGTCATACTGCCAGTTTCAGCAACAGCAATGAAAGCATAAACGGATTTGAGTGGGATGAGCTTTTTCATCGGTAAGTTTTCCTTACAGTTGTGGTTAATATTACTCGCTATTTTTGATCACGTCACGCTTCTAAAATAGATGTCATAGGAGGTGATAATTATGTCTGATATTACCAAGGCGACGATTTTCATGTTGTTGTCGACATTCAGTTTGTCTTTAAGTGGTTTGATGGCCAAGTATCTATCTGAAGCGATGTCCACTTCGTTACTCAGTTTTGTTCGTTTTTTGTTACCCAGTCTGCTTCTATTTCTTTTTCTGGCCTTTTACAAAATTAACAAACCGACGCGAGAAATGTGGAGACCTTTGGTGATGCGAGCGATCTTTATAGTGGCATGTCAGTGGTGTTTCCTTACGTCACTGCAAACCTTAACGCTTGTTGAAGGAGTGGTGTTGTTTAGTACTGGCCCTTTGTTTATTCCGTTGTTAGAAAAATTAATATTTGAAACCAAGATTCATACAACGACGATAGTCTGTTTAGTGATCACTTTTATCGGCGTAGTGATGATGGCTGGGGATTGGTCGCAGTTTGAACTTGGTTTGGGCTTCTTTAGACCTGCGCTTTTGCTTGGACTTCTTTCAGGGATGTTTAACTCTGGTTCGCAAGTGAGCTTTTACCGAGCGTCCAAAACAAGTCTGACACCAGCAGAGCTTAACGCGTGGACCTTCTTAGTTGCGGCAATTATTGTAATACCAATGCTCTTGTTCACAGCAGTATCAACAATACCGAATGTGCTTGAGAGTGCAGACAAAAGCACCTTATTGGAGCTGTTGTCTTTTGGTGACTTGCGGTGGATTGCTCTCGTAGCTCTCGGACTGGCGCTGTTTACCATTAATACACAAATCTTCCGTTCCAAAGCATATAAGTTGGCAGACAGCGGTTCCCAGTTGGCACCACTTATCTTTACTAACATGCTGTTTAGCGCACTTTGGCAGGGCTTGTTCTTTGATGATGTGTTTTCTACTCAGCAGCTTATTGGAATTAATTTGATTATCGTGGCGAGCGTAAGCAACACGTTATTAGCTAAAAGACATAGTAAAGCGAAAGTCCAGCAGAAATTGCTAAGCACTGCGAGTGTTGCGGGCATTGCCGCTAAAAGTTGATCATTGAGCCTGACGTCTAGAACAATGAGCGTGTTTATTGTTTAAAAACAATCAGGGCCAGGTCTTGCTTTTTATTGTCATCCCTAAATCACAACCCTTTGGTTGACGAGAGTCTATCATTTTCACAAACCGATTAACCTTTTCCGAGAACGCTTGAGCGTCTGACATTGAGTAAGATTGTCGTTTCTTTCTCGGCTTAACTTGATTTGCTTCTTTCATTGTATCTGGAGTTAAAGGGATATGTATATTTCGAGTCTAGCGTATAGAAATAAAGCGCTCTATACCAATTGAATTGTCCAAGATTAGAAAAGGCGAACCAAATGGTTCGCCTTTTGTTATTCAAGTTAGTTTCCAATTTAGTTATCGGTTTCCAACTCGGTTATCACAGTTTCCAACTTGGTTATCTGTGATCAAACAATCAATTAGTCTTGATAGTTCTCAATGCTCGGGCAAGAGCAGATCAAATTACGGTCTCCGTAAACGTTATCGACACGGTTTACGGTTGGCCAGTATTTTGATGCTTTTGTTTGACGAGAAGGGAAACAAGCTACTTCTCGTGAATATGGATGTGCCCATTCATCACTAGAAAGATCCGCTTGCGTGTGAGGCGCATTGACTAGTGGGTTGTCTTCCAACGGCCATTCACCCGACTTCACTTTATTCATTTCTTCACGAATGGCGATCATCGCGTCACAGAAGCGATCAAGCTCTGCTAGGTCTTCTGACTCCGTTGGCTCTACCATCAATGTACCCGCGACTGGGAATGACATCGTTGGGGCGTGGAAGCCGTAGTCCATTAAACGTTTTGCAATATCTTCTTCGCTAATACCGGTTTCTTCTTTCAGTGGGCGAATATCAATGATGCATTCGTGCGCTACGCGTCCATTGGTTCCACGGTAAAGCACAGGGTAGTGAGGACGTAATCTTTCCATCACATAGTTAGCATTCAAAATCGCAACTTTGGTGGCATCAGTTAAACCTTCAGCACCCATCATGGCAATATACGCCCATGAGATAGGTAAAATAGAAGCACTGCCGAGATCCGCGGCTGACACTGCGTGATCTTCACCTTCGACACCACCTTCAATATGACCAGGAAGGAAAGGGGCTAGGTGAGCTTTAACACCAATAGGTCCCATGCCAGGGCCGCCGCCGCCGTGAGGAATGCAGAAGGTTTTATGTAGGTTAAGGTGAGAAACATCAGAACCAATGAAACCTGGGTTGGTGAGACCAACCTGCGCGTTCATGTTAGCGCCGTCTAGGTAAACCTGACCGCCAGCAGCATGAACCATTTCACACACTTCTTTCACTTTCTCTTCGTAAACGCCGTGCGTAGAAGGGTAAGTGATCATAATGCTTGATAGGTTGTCTTTGTGCTTCTCGATTTTCGCTGCTAGGTCGTCGATGTCGATGTTGCCTTCTTCATCACACTTAACCACAACCACTTTCATTGACACCATAGAAGCTGTCGCAGGGTTAGTACCGTGTGCAGAACTTGGAATTAAGCAGACGTTACGGTGACCTTCGCCGCGGCTTTGGTGGTAGCGTTGAATCGCAATTAGACCTGCGTACTCACCAGATGCGCCAGAGTTTGGTTGCAATGAGAAAGCGTCGTAACCGGTAATTTCACACAGTTTTTCTTTCAGATCTTTTGCCAGTGCGGCATAACCTGCCGCTTGATCTTTCGGAGCAAATGGGTGGATGTCTCCAAATTCTGGCCATGTCACTGGAATCATTTCTGCCGCCGCATTCAGCTTCATGGTGCAACTGCCGAGTGGGATCATACCGTGTGTCAGTGAAAAGTCTTTATTTTCAAGCTGTTTTAGATAACGCATCATTTGTGTTTCGCTATGATGCGTATTAAAAACAGGATGAGTGAGAAACTCAGAGTGGCGACGGCACCCTTCAGGGATCGCTGCAAATTCGTTAGCCGCAATTTCGGTTGATAAGGCATTAACGGCCTCTTCAACGTTAAAGATTGCAAATAGTGCATCAATATCTGCGATGGTTGTGGTTTCATCTAAGCTGATACCTAACTTACCGTTCAATTTGCGAAGGTTAATATCGGCTTGTTGAGCTTTGATATAAAGCGTTTCAGTATTATCACCCGTGTTGATGGTGATGGTATCAAAAAAGCTGTTGTTAGTGAGTTCATAACCTGTTTTGGTTAGGCCGGCTGCAAGAATTGCTGTCATATGATGGGTACGACGAGCAATAGTACGTAGCCCTTCAGCGCCGTGATACACCGCGTAGAATGACGCCATATTGGCCAGTAGTGCTTGTGCCGTACAGATGTTCGAGGTCGCTTTTTCGCGTCGAATATGCTGTTCACGAGTTTGCATTGCCATGCGCAAAGCTTGGTTGCCTTTTGCATCAATCGAAACACCAATCACGCGGCCTGGCATGGTACGTTTGTGTGCTTCACGTGTTGCCATAAATGCAGCGTGTGGGCCGCCGTAGCCCATTGGCACGCCAAAACGTTGTGCTGAGCCAATCACGACATCAGCGCCCATCTCACCTGCTGGTTTCAATAGTGTGCTTGCCAGTAGGTCTGTAGCAACGGTGACCAGCGTCTTGTTTGCTTGTGCTTTGGCAATGATATCGGTTAAGTCGCGCACTTCTCCGGTGGTATTTGGGTATTGTAGTAGTGCGCCGAACACATCTTGTTCAGGTAGTGAATCGAGATCACCAATTTGTACTTCAAAGCCAATAAATTCAGCGCGCGTTTTCACCACCTCAATGGTTTGAGGGTGAACATCGTTGGCAACAAAAAAGACATTGCTTTTACTTTTGCCTGCACGCTTACAGAGTGTCATGGCTTCTGCTGCCGCAGTTGCTTCGTCGAGCAGTGAGGCGTTGGCAATATCCATGGCCGTTAAATCCATCACCATTTGCTGGTAATTGAGTAGCGATTCTAAACGACCTTGGGAGATTTCTGGTTGGTATGGCGTATAGGCGGTGTACCAACCTGGGTTTTCCAGCACATTGCGTAAAATAACGTTAGGCGTAAATGTGTTGTAGTAGCCTTGACCAATGAACGTACGTTTGACTTGGTTTTGCTTAGCAAATACTTTCATGGCTGTCAGCATGTCTGCTTCACTTTGTGGAGCGGCAAGCGACATTGGTGCTTCTAAACGAATTTGTTTAGGAACGGTTTGCGTAATTAATGCATCAAGGCTTTCGGCATTAATTGTGTTGAGCATTTTTTGTTGATCATCAGCGTTCGGTCCGTTGTGGCGTGCAACAAACTCATTTTGGGTACTCAATTCATTAAGTAGTGTGCTGTGAAGTAATTCAGTCATTTCCTTTACCTTCTCATAAGGTCTGTTGTGACCTTAAAAAAAAGCCACCCATACTGGGCAGCTTTGATTTGTGATGGGCTGTTTAGTCTTCTTCGATAGAGCTTAAGTACTCTTCTGCATCTTTTAGATCGTCAAGTTCAGAAGGGTCAGACATTTTCACTTTTACAATCCAGCCACCTTCATATGGTTCTTCGTTGATCAGTTCAGGGCTATCTCCTAGCTCTTCATTGATTTCAACGATAACACCGGTAATAGGCGCATAAATGTCTGAAGCGGCTTTCACTGATTCGACAAGAGAAAAGCTGTCGCCAGCGTCAATCTCAGCATCCACTTCTGGTAGGTCAACAAACACAACATCGCCAAGCATTTCTTGTGCATGCTCAGAAATACCGATTGTTACTGTGCCGTCACCGTTGTCGCGCACCCATTCGTGGCTTTCTGCAAACTTCAGTGTATTGTCCATTGCTTAATCTCCAAAAAAGTATTGATTTGAAACTTGTGTTTAATTTGAAAGTGTTACTGGTAAAGTGGGAAGCGTTGGCACAACATTTTCACTTGTTTGCGAACCTGTTGTTCCACTTGTGCATTACCTTCTGGACTATCAACAAGACCATCTAGCACATCGCCAATCCACTGCCCAATGAGTTTGAATTCTTCACGACCAAAACCACGGCTGGTTCCTGCTGGTGTACCTAAACGAATACCCGAAGTAATCATAGGCTTTTCAGTATCAAAGGGGATGCCGTTTTTGTTACATGTGATCCCCGCACGCTCAAGAGCTTGCTCTGCCACGTTACCTTTCAAGCCTTTAGGACGTAGGTCTACGAGCATCAAGTGCGTATCAGTTCCGCCAGTCACAATGTCACAACCGCGAGTTTGCAACACTTCAGCGAGAACTTTTGCGTTGTCGATCACTGAATCGATATAGCTGTTAAATTCAGGTCCCAATGCTTCACCAAAAGCGACTGCTTTAGCGGCGATAACGTGCATTAGTGGACCACCTTGCAGACCTGGAAAAACGGCTGAATTGATTTTTTTGATGATCTCTTCGCTGTTGGTGAGGATCATCCCACCACGTGGGCCGCGCAGTGTTTTATGGGTTGTGGTGGTGACAACGTGAGCATGAGGTAATGGGCTAGGGTGTGCACCGGTTGCGACTAAACCTGCAATGTGCGCCATATCGACCATTAAGATGGCATCGACTTCATCGGCAATGTCGCGGAATTTAGCAAAATCGATGACACGAGGAATGGCCGAACCACCTGCAATGATCATTTTAGGTTTATGCTGTTGTGCCAGTGCACGTACGTCTTCGTAATTGATTTCTAGCGTTTCACGATCAACTCCGTATTGAATAGCATTAAACCATTTACCCGACAAAGCAGGTCTAGCACCATGCGTTAAGTGGCCACCTGCATCCAAAGACATGCCCATAATAGTGTCACCCGGCTGGAGCAGTGCAAGTTTTACGGCCCCGTTAGCTTGAGCGCCAGAATGGGGTTGAACGTTTGCGTATTGGCAATTAAAAAGCGATTTAGCGCGTTCGATGGCAATTGTCTCTACGGTATCAACATGTTCACAGCCACCATAATAACGGCGGCCAGGGTAGCCTTCCGCGTATTTATTGGTAAGGCATGTTCCTTGGGCTTGCATAACCGCTTTTGAAACAATGTTTTCAGAAGCGATAAGCTCAATTTGTTCATTCTGGCGTGTGTATTCGGCTTGAATACCGGCAAAAACGGCATCATCGGTTGCCGCTAAGTTGGTTGAGAAGAAACTCTCAAGGCTGTGATTTTGGTAAGTTTTATTCGTGTTTGCATTCATGGTAGATGACCTTCCAATAATCCAACGAATAGTTATTGTATTCGTTGTTCCTTTTTGATGGCTGCTTTACTCAACGGCTGTGTAGGGTGGTGAGAAAACAGGGTGTTTAGTTATCCCTAAACTCTTATTACGTTCCCCAATTATTCGGGGTAAAAACCACTCAAATATTGTTAAGTCCTTCACGATAGCGAGCGGTAAATAGCATCTCTTCATCTAACAAGTCAGTAACATACTCTCTGAGTTATGAACAATCAATGAAAAATTTCCTATAGGAAACTCGGTTTCTTATTTTGTTAGCGAGAGCACGCTTTATTTTGATGTAGTCCTTTAACCGGATGGCTGCTTCATGCCACAATGATTTTCGTGATCAGGAAGAAATGATAATCGAGGGAAAGCATGTCTGAAGACATTTATGATGAGTACCCATCACTCACACTTGCCAAAGAAAGCGGTGAGCAAACCATAGAGCCATTAAAGCTTGGTCAGCGAATCAAAGACATTCGCGCCAAACTGGGTATTACCTTAGAAGAGGCTAGCCAGCGCACCGGGCTTGCCCGTTCAACATTAAGCAAGATCGAAAACGAACAGATATCACCAACCTTTCAAGCGATGCAAAAACTTGCGCATGGTTTGCAAATAGATATGCCTCAACTCTTTGAACCACCTAAGAAAATCCTTGCTACAGGGCGGAGGGATATTTCTCGTTGCGGTGAAGGTAAGCCACATCCTACGCCCACTTACGAACATGAATTGTTGGCAACACAGCTTTCGAATAAAAAGATGATGCCGTTCAAAAGTCGAGTGCGAGCAAGAGCATTTGAAGAATACAGTGACTGGGTTCGACACGACGGTGAGGAGTTTTTACTCATTCTCTCTGGTGACGTTTTATTTTACAGTGAATTTTATGAACCAGTGCGTTTAGCCGAAGGTGACAGTGTTTATTATGATGCTAACATGGGGCACATGTTGGTCTCTGTCAGTGACGATGATGCGTTAATTTTGTGGGTAACAGCTAAATAACTAAGAAAAGATCAAGTTTCCTATAGTAAAAGCAAACGGTTGCTTTTGCGCTCGTCTGCTAAAAAAGGCGTTTCGTGGAGCAACTATTGCTCAATGAAGCGCCTTTCTTTTTTCTTCTAAATTGTGATTAAGTTGTTAATTTTGCCAATTGGCCCAGTTTTGAACTTGTGAATCCCATCAATCGAGCGCATTCTTGTTCACTATTGGAAACAGAGTTTCTTTCATGTGGAGCAGTTTGCCTTGATGAGGCGTAAAACTCCCCGCAGGGTCGGCTTAAATGGAGACAAAAATGACTCAAGATAATGCAAATCAAACATTACTTACTACACCGTTACATGCTCTGCACAATGAAGTCGGCGCAAAAATGGTGCCATTTGCTGGCTATGATATGCCTGTGCAATATCCGCTTGGTGTTAAAAAAGAGCATTTGCATACGCGTGAAGCGGCTGGTTTGTTTGATGTCTCTCATATGGGCCAGTTGCGTTTACGTGGTGCTGATTCAGCAAAAGCCTTAGAAGCATTGGTACCGGTTGATATTATTGACCTGCCAGCGGGCAAGCAGCGTTATGCTTTTTTTACTAATGAACAAGGCGGGATCATGGATGACTTGATGGTGGCTAATTTAGGCGACCATCTGTTTGTTGTGGTGAATGCCGCCTGTAAAGAGCAAGACATTGCTCATTTACAAGCTAATTTACCTCAAGGTGTAGAACTGGAAATTATTGAAGATCGTGCTCTTTTAGCGCTTCAAGGTCCGAAAGCGGCTGAAGTGCTAGCACGTATTCAGCCGCAAGTTGCCTCTATGCTATTTATGGATGTGAAAATTTTGGATTTAGACGGTGTTGAATGCATTGTTAGCCGTAGTGGTTATACCGGTGAAGATGGCTACGAGATCTCTGTTCCAGCTGAGCAAGCACAGCGTCTTGCTCGTCAATTAACGGCTTATGACGAAGTAGAGTGGATCGGCCTTGGTGCACGTGATTCACTACGTCTTGAATGTGGTCTCTGCCTTTACGGGCATGATCTCGACACAACCACCACACCAGTTGAGGCAAGCTTATTGTGGGGTATCAGTAAAGTTCGCCGCGCCGATGGTGAACGCGCTGGTGGCTTCCCTGGGGCTGATATCATATTAAAGCAGATTGAAACTAAAGATGTTTCGCGTAAACGTGTTGGGTTAATCGGTCTAACCAAAGCCCCTGTACGTGAAGGTGCAGAGCTATTTGACGCTGAAAACAATAAAGTGGGTATTGTAACCAGCGGTACTGCTGGCCCAACGGCGGGTAAACCTGTTTCAATGGCTTATTTGCGCGCTGATTTAGCAGCAATTGGTACGCAGGTATTTGCTCAAGTACGTGGTAAAATGCTGCCAATGGCCGTAGAAAAAATGCCGTTTGTTCCACAGCGTTATTACCGAGGTTAACGCATACAGAATTTAAATAGTCGCGTAATAAAAATCTGTGCTATTTATGGAATCTTAAGTACTATCTAAATTCTTAATGATAAGGAATGACATTATGAATAAGTGGGTAGTACTTTTTTCTTCACTCGCCGTTTCGAGCAATGTTTGCGCTGTTGATGTAAAGCCCTATATCGTTAATGGCTCGTATGCAGATGTGACAACCTTTCCATCCATGGCAAGTCTGTTTTTTGATCAAATTGATTATACTCAGGTTTATGGAATCGCTAGTTACTGTGGCGCTTCATTACTGAGCAATCAATATGTATTAACGGCTGCACATTGTATTTACGGCAATGAGAAAGCCCAGCTTTTTACATCCGTCGTGCCACAACTGCAAGATGAACGTGATTTCCCCAATAATATATTGGAAAAAGGCAAAGTCGCTGCGATTTATTATCCGTCAACGTATAACAATACGACGCTATTAGATGATATTGCGATTCTAAAACTGGAAACACCACTGACAACCGTTTCATCTGTTAACTATTTAAAACGCCCTGATGCTGGCGCTGATGCAACCTACCGCTCATCTAGTGAACAATTTGTCGCGGTAGGGCACGGCGATACTTCTTCTAATGTTGATAATAATACATTACTGCTACAAACCAACTTAACCTTTGTACCGAATAATTTGTGTAATTATGAATCGACCACTGCCACCAATTTATGCATGCAAGGTGTGATCAGTGGTTTGACTGGTCTTGAAAACGCCACTTGCCAAGGTGATTCAGGTGGTCCTTTATTTTGGTCACATGGCAGCGAATACATCCAAGTTGGACTAACCAGTTTTGGTCCTGCGACTCGATGTGGTGACCCATCATCTTCGATTGGCGCGACATCGGTGTTTACTGAAATTCATGATTATGCTGATTGGATTGATAGTGTGATGAATGGTAGTGAATCACCGAAGTTCGTTGCTACTGAAGCCAAACGACAAGCTTATTTAAATCCACCAAGTTCAGATTCTGGTGGTGGATCTTTAGGTTGGTGGTCATTGCTGTTGGTATTCAGCACATTATTGCGTCGACGTTGGTTTTAGATATTGTTTGAACCAGAGAAGATAGAATAATAGTCTCTATTTTTTGAGCGGCCTAGGCCGCTTTATTTATATGTTTAATTCATCAATTATTAGTTGTTGATGCAAAATAACTATGTTTTATTTGCAGTGTAGTGGCGACTTATTGCGAGTGATTTTGGATATTTGAACAAATTCGAGTGCTTAATTAGCAAGCTATTCTAGAGTTGTTTTACATGAGAATTTAAGTCCATATTTAATTTTTTTATGGATTTTTCCAATGAAACAATAAATTAAGGAAAGAATAGCGATGAACCTACCAAAGAGAAAAGTGACATCGAGAGTGTTTACTCTTAGCACTTTGACCGCCTCTTGTTTAATGGCCTTCAATAGCTACGCAGCGATGGATTGCGACCTCATTGCTGCGTGGGATGCCAGTACGATATACACCGGTGGCAAGCAAGTACAACACCAAGGTGTGGCCTACCAAGCAAATTACTGGACACAAGGTAATGATCCATCCAATTTTTCGGGGGACTATGCACAATGGAAAGTGCTAGGTAGTTGTGCAACTTCCGGTGGTGATGTCAATAAATTACCAACGACCAACTTAACCTCTCCACTAGCTAGCGATGTAGTGGCTAACGGTGATGTCGTTTTACTTAGCGCTGATGCAACTGACAGTGATGGTAGTATTGCGCACGTTGAATTTTCTGTTGATGGGGCGATAGTTGCTATCGTAACTTCGGCACCTTACCGTACCTCTTGGACAGCCATCGCTGGATCTCATGAGGTCAGCGTGATCGCCGTAGATGATAAAGGGGAGGCGAGCGCGAAAAGTGCGGTGACACTAACGGTGGAAGAATCACAACTACCGGGTAACCAACCGCCAAGCGTTGATATGATCATTTCAGCAACGTCAGTTGATGTTGGGGGCGCTGTTACTTTAACTGCAACGGCTGCTGACATTGATGGTAGCGTTGATAAGGTTGATTTCTTTGTTGCAGGGACTCTAGTCGGTAGCGCAGCAACAGCGCCTTATTCGTTAGATTACGTTACAACTAAAGCGGGAAGCTTGGCAGTATTTGCCCGCGCTACAGATAATTTAGGCGCAACCACGGATTCAAATTCAACCACACTAACGGTCAAAGGTGCACCAACAGCCAGCAATTGTCGCCCTGATGGGTTATATCAAACTGAAGGGGTCAATGTCCCTTATTGCTCTGTCTACGACGACGAGGGTAGAGAAAAAATGGGCGCTGATCACCCTCGTCGTGTGATTGGTTATTTCACCAGTTGGCGCGCTGGTGATAATGAGCAAACCTCTTACCTGGTGAAAGATATCCCATGGGAGCAACTGACCCACATTAATTATGCGTTTGTTAGCATTGGCTCGGATGGCAAAGTGAATGTTGGTGATGTGAATGACCCCAACAATGCCGCGGTGGGTAAAGAATGGCCTGGCGTTGAAATTGACCCAAGTTTAGGTTTCAAAGGACACTTTGGGGCGCTAGCGACCGCCAAAAAGAAACACGATGTGAAAACACTGATTTCAATTGGCGGCTGGGCTGAAACTGGTGGTCATTTCGATACGGATGGTAGTCGTATTGCGGATGGTGGTTTCTATGCCATGACAACTAATGCAGACGGTTCTATCAACCATGCAGGTATTGAAAAGTTTGCCACTTCGGCTGTTGAGATGATCCGCAAATATCAATTTGATGGCGTAGACATCGATTACGAATACCCAACTTCAATGGCTGGCGCAGGTAATCCTGACGATAAAGCGATAATGGAACCTCGCCGAACCTATTTGTGGGCGTCCTACCAAGAGTTGATGAAAGTATTACGTCAAAAATTAGATGAAGCTTCAGCGTTAGATGATCACCATTATATGTTAACCATTGCAGCGCCTTCTTCTGGTTATCTATTACGTGGTATGGAAACCTTTGATGTAACTAAATATTTAGATTACGTGAACATCATGTCTTACGACTTACATGGTGCGTGGAATGATCACGTAGGCCATAACGCTGCACTGTATGACACAGGTAAAGACTCTGAACTGACGCAGTGGAACGTTTATGGTACGGCTCAGTATGGTGGTATTGGTTATCTGAATACTGATTGGGCTTATCACTATTTCCGCGGTTCAATGCCGGCTGGTCGTATTAATATTGGTGTTCCTTATTATACCCGAGGTTGGCAAGGCGTGACGGGCGGGGATAATGGTCTTTGGGGACGTGCGGCATTACCAAACCAAGCAGAGTGTGCACCAGGTACCGGTGAAGGTGAGAAAAACAACTGCGGACACGGAGCGGTTGGTATTGACAATATGTGGCATGACACAGACCCGAAAGGTAATGAAATGGGCGCAGGTTCGAACCCGATGTGGCATGCAAAAAACCTAGAAAAAGGAATTTGGGGTTCTTATGCTGAAGCTTACAAGCTTGACCCAGTTAATGACCCTGATGATAAATTTGTTGGTTCTTATACGCGTCACTATGACAGTGTTGCCGTTGCTCCTTGGTTGTGGAATGCAGAAAAAGGTGTGTTCTTGTCAACGGAGGATAAAGAATCGATTAACGTTAAGGCCGATTACGTTATTGACAAAGAGATTGGCGGTATTATGTTCTGGGAGTTGGCGGGAGATTATAGCTGTTACATGCTTGATGTTAACGGCAATAGAACCAGTATCGATACAACGGAGCAAGCGTGTACCTCGGGCAATGGTGAGTATCATATGGGTAATACCATGACCAAAGCCATTTATGAGAAGTTTAAGTCAGCAACACCATATGGAAATCAATTGACGACCACGGCTATTGCCAACGAAAGCGTTGATATCACGGTTGCGATTGGTGGGTTTAAAGTTGGCGATCAAAATTATCCTATTAACCCTAAAATCACCTTCACCAATAATACCGGACAAGAGATATCTGGTGGCACTGAATTCCAATTTGATATCCCGGTTTCTGCTCCTGATAATGCTAAAGACCAATCTGGTGGTGGTTTGAAAGTAATAGCGTCAGGGCATACTCGTGCCAATAACATTGGTGGTTTAGATGGAACTATGCACCGTGTAGCGTTTAGTTTACCAAGTTGGAAATCGTTGCCTGCCGGTGGCATATACGAGCTTGATATGGTGTATTACTTGCCAATCTCTGGCCCTGCAAATTACAGCGTGAATATTAGCGGTGTTGATTACGCCTTTAAATTTGAACAACCGGATTTACCTGTCGCTGATCTTTCTTCAGGTGGAACTGGTGGCGAAACAGGAGGAGAGACTGGTGGTGGCAGTACTGATCCTAGCAATGTCATCGAATGGATTCCAGGTTCAACGCAAGTGAAGTCGGGAGATGTGGTCATTTATGACGGCAAATGTTTTATTGCGAAAAATAACCCAGGAGTATGGGAGTCACCAACGCAATCAAACTGGTTCTGGGATGAAACAACCTGCCCTTAAATTTTATGATATAGAGTAAAGTAATAATAAAGCCTTAGTATTTGCTAAGGCTTTGCTTTTTAGTTGTTTTTTTCAGAACTGATAACTTTCCGGTACTACTACGATACCTTTCTCCGAGATATGAAAACGCTGTGCATCTTCTGCGCGGTTCAGTCCTATTTTTGTATTCGGTGGCACTTTTACATGCTTATCAATAATGCAGTTGGTCAGCTCACATCCAGCTCCTACCTGTACATCATCGAATAAAATGCTGTCAACAACAGTCGCACCATCATCAATTCTTACATTAGAAGATACAATAGAGTGCTGGACTGAACCGCCAGAGTTGACTACACCGTTGGCAATAATGGAGTTGATAAAAATACCCTCGTTACCGGTGGCAGAAGATACAGTACGAGCGGGGGGGTATTGTGCTTCGTAGGTGCGAATTGCCCAGTTCTTTTGATACAAGTTCATCGGTGGAACGGGTTCAAGTAAATCCATATTGGCATCGTAAAAGGAATCAATTGTGCCTACGTCACGCCAATAGCAGTCTTTCGCCACTCGGCCATGATCCCCACAAAATTCATAGGCATAAACAGAGCCAGTTTCAATTAATTTCGGGATTATGTCTTTACCAAAATCATGGCTAGAGTGTTCTAGTTCAGAGTCATAGTGTAAGGCGCTTTTTAATGTTTCCATGTCGAAGATGTATATCCCCATTGAAACCAAACTGCGATTTGGGTTATTGGGCATTGGCGGAGGATCGCTCGGTTTTTCGAAAAATGAAGTGATCTTGAGTTCTTCACTGACACTCATTACGCCGAAAGCCGAAGCTTCATGCCTTGGTACATCCATACAAGCAATGGTCAATGCTGCTCCAGATTTCTTATGCTCCTCTAACATCGCTGCGTAATCCATGCGGTAAATATGGTCACCAGAAAGAACCACAACGTGCTTAGCATCACTACGCGAGAGCAACCACATATTGTGGTATATCGCGTCAGCTGTTCCTTCGTACCATTTCCCTCCTTTACGCATTTGTGGGGGAACCACCGTAATGAATTCGCCAAGTTCTGGGTTGAAAATTGACCAACCATCACGCAAATGCTTTTGTAATGAGTGAGATTTGTATTGGGTGAGAACTAATATTTGACGTAATCCGGAATGGAGGCAATTAGTGAGTGTGAAATCAATAATTCTATATTTTCCACCAAAGGGTACTGCAGGTTTTGCTCGATCATCGGTGAGGGGGGATAGTCGTGAGCCCATACCGCCCGCTAACACGACTGTTAATGTGTCTTGCATCTTATTTCTCCCTAAATGTGTGCAATTCATATTCCATCATAGAGAGTAGTACAATTTTCGAGCCACAATGGAAAGCGAGTCTAAACAATAGGTTAAAAATCTAATAACGTATTATTGCACAAAATTAGAGCAATATTTTTTTGAGGCGCACTATTTTGAGTGTGCACTGAGTATGCTAAGCGAATTGATCCATTTCAATGCTTGCTAAAACAGAAACGAGGTTACGACCCGACGTTTTTGACTCATACAAAGCAATGTCTGCTCGCTTATACACTTCTTCAGGTCTCTCGGTAATGTCAGTTACCCCTCCGCTGATTGACACTTCTTTTTTATGGTTTAAGTGCACAGCAACGCGCAGGCGGTGCATGACCAATTCTGCTTCTTCTAGGCGGGTGTGCGGCATAATAATGGCAAATTCTTCTCCGCCAATTCGAGCAAGAAAATCGGTTTCTCTTAGGTGTTCTTTCAATTGTTGGGCAACGGAACGTATGATTTTATCGCCTTCAGCATGCCCGAGCTTATCATTGATTCTTTTGAAGTGATCGATATCGATAATAGCAAGGCATGACTGTTCACTGTGTGGATAACGTTTGACGCGCATGCATTCCGAACGAATTTCTTGGTCGAATTTTCGGCGATTCCAAATGTTGGTTAATGAATCTTTTTCACTAAGTTCGCGCAGTCTATCTTCTAACTCTTTGCGATGGCTGATATCGACAAACGAGGCAACGTAAAATTGAATAATGCCAAGCGTATCTCGAATGGTTTGAATCCGAAGGATTTCCGTTTGTAACGAACCATCTTTACGTTTGTTAACGACTTCGCCTTCCCATATTCCTTCATCTTGAAGAACTTTCCACATATTCATGTAGAACTCTTGGTTGTGTCTACCAGAAGAAAAAACGGAAGGTTGTTTTCCTCTTACCTCTGCTAATGTATAGCCACTAATTCGTGTAAATTCGTGGTTAACTTTAATGATTCGGTTATTGCGATCAGTAATGACCATAGCTGACATACCATTCATCGCTGCTCTAGCTAATTTACTTTCAATACTGTTTTTATCGTGGTGCGCATTCCAACGAACACACAAGCCAGAGATAAACATCACCAATAGTGCCACAACGATCGATTGGAACCGTATTGTCATGTGTTGTTCATTAACTAACTGGTTTATGGTTTGTACATCTAATGTGCGGAGTAAATAGAGATGATCCATGCCGGGAAATGCACTTTGCAGTGGAACTGAAATAAAGCTGTATCCAGTACCGTTATCTGTGATATTGCCGGAATGGTAAAGTTGCATTGCCCGCCATAATTTCGGTGCTAGTTCACTTATATTGGTGGAATGAAAATCGACAGGATCATCACTTAATAGCAGCGTTGGATCTTCTGCGTGTATATAAGTACCATCTCGCGCAATAATGTCAGGACGCACTAAGGTATCTAAATTATAAGCCAGTCTTTTATAAAGATGTTCAATACTTAAATTGGCAGTGAAATAGCCTTGTCTTTTGCCATCAAAATCAATGGGCGCAATAATTCTAAAGACAAGCTGCTTGGGAGAGACTAATTGACTATTCTCCATCTTTTGGCTAATGCCAAATACACTGATTTGATTTGGCGGCAGACTTTGCGCATATTGAAAATAGTCACGATGTGATTTGTTTTGTAGGCGGTCATGGGGTACAACTTCGGTAACATCGTTTTGCTGATTGACTCGAACCAGCTCGTTACCTGATGCATCAAAAAGCCTTAAGCATGAGTATAGATTTTGTACTCTGGTGCTGAGTACCCAGAGATCTTGCAAGGCTTCAATATTGAGTTCTGTTGGATCACGCAGTGCATTATATAGCATGCCATTGGTAGAAAGGACTTCAGTCGATTTATAAACGTTGCTGATCGCAGCAAGCAATTCGTGCTTATGGTATTCCAATTGGGAATGGTTTTTTTGTTCGATCAACTGCAAAGTCTGTTGCTGGGTTTTGTCGAATTCATGCACAAAGTAAAGCAGAGGCACAATCCCTAATACGGCACAGACAAGTAACCATTGGGCTAAATATTTATATAATGAACGAAACATAACGGTACGCATAAGTTATTGAGTGCATAGTATAGCGTTACTATTTGAGATGTCGCTTCCATATTTCTCAGTTCGTGGAGTAGGTCAAATTTGGCGGTTAGTGATTGACTGCAAAACGAGTGAATTTAAAGTAATAAAGAAAAGACTAGCGCACCAAATAAAAGGCGCACTAATCTGATTTAAAATTGGAAACGGACACTCATGGTTATTTGAGGGCCATAAACGCCATTGTTTTTGGTTTCTGCACTGAGTGATAATTGCTCGGTAGAATGGAAACGTATACCCGCACCAAATACGGAACGTTCATCATTTTTCCCAAGTTTAACATTAGCTTCGAGTTGGTTTGATAACCAGATACGACTGCCAATATTAAATTCCATTTGGGTTCCGCTATCTCCACCTTCTTCAGCGGTCTGCTTTATATGGTGAACAAGCAACTGTCCGAATACATCGGCAAATTGATTGATTGGGCCATTAAAACCGATACCACCTGCGGCATCCCAATCGCCGTCAAACCGAGAATCATAACGAGCGATAATGTGTGTATTTTCAGTCAATAAGGTACTGAATTCGACGCCAGAAGATTCAGGGTTTACTGCGGTTCTCACTTCAAAAAAGTTGTAACTAAAATTATTTGCTTGCGCTGAAAAAGAAAGAACAGATGCCAACCCGACTAGGCTCAGTGAGTACGCTTTTTTATACATGTACGCTTCGTCCTGAATGATGTAAAACAAAGGAGTTAAGATACAGCAATGGCCTGCAAATTACAGGCCATTTTATTAAAAATTAGCGTCTTATTGTTATTTATCAAACACGAGAAGTGGTGAATCTAAGAGGCTCTAGAGTATTTGCAATTGATCAACTTCGATTTCAGGGGTGCGACCGCCTTCATACTCTCCAAACAAGCGCACTTTAGTTTCTGCATTAATAGGTGCTGCCAAGTGAATATCATCATCCAATTCGACTTGAATCTCTCCTTTACCATCGCTAAAGATAAACTTGTCGTGGCGGATTTGACGAATTAACTGCCCTTCAACCACAACGTGCTTTTCGGTAAACATGCTGGTGTCTTGCAGTAATGATTCTACTGAAGTTAATTCAATGGGCCCACTGTAGTTAATGGCGGTGTTATTTTGGTTTTTATGATGATCACCTGCGAAAGCAAAAATGGGAGCAATCATCATCGAAGCGGCTAAAGCTAGAGTTGTATGTTTCATTATCAATTCCTTTATCGGTTTACTGTTTTGATGATGTGATTAGAACATGTTGATTTTGAATGAGAACTGAGGGCGGTATTAATATTCCATTCATCTTGTTGAGTGAAGTGTGGCTGTGGCGGTATGATTGATGTCAAATTTATTGAATAGAGTTCGTATGGAATCGACATTAAAGTCTTTAATGGTGCAAGGCACGACGTCAGATGCAGGCAAAAGTGTCTTGGTGGCAGGTTTGTGCCGCGTATTAAAGGGTAAAGGTTACCTCATTATAAGGCTCAAAATGGTAGAGTAGATAAAACACTGGTTGAAACATACACCGTGATAGCGTTAGCACTCCTAGCGTTTAAGTTGGTTGCTATTTAGTCAGTTAATTGATGAAAGGACTAGCGATTGATTTTCCAAAATGAAGTGCAGATTCGGTGACTAGCCGTTTCCGCACTTCGGGGGGGATGTGATGGCGGTGAAACCATCACAAATTCTTTTGAGCAAGGGTTTTCGATTAGTTAGCTAGCGCTATTTTCATTTGCTCAGCGACTTTATCAACTTTGCCTAGCCCGATGATAACCTGCAGGCCACCTTTACCTATTTTAACTACACCAGCTGCACCTAATTTCTTCAGTTTGTCAGAATCTGCAAGCGATGAATCTTTTACCGTCAAACGTAGGCGTGTAATACAGTTATCGACTTCTAGAATGTTGTCGGCACCACCGATAGCTTCGATATAATTTTGTGTTAGTTCACTTAAACCTTCGATCTTCAGCACGGCTTGTTCGTCTTCCATTTGCTCTCCACGGCCTGGAGTAGGTAAGTTGAACTTGATGATAGCAAATCGAAATATGGTGTAGTAAATCGCAAAGAACACAAGACCTTGAGGGATCAGCATGTACCATTTGTTAGCAAGAGGGTTTTGGCTTGACAATACAAAGTCGACAAATCCAGCAGAGAACCCAAAACCAGCCATCCATTCCATACTGGCTGCAATGTACAAAGAAAGGCCCGTTAAAATAGCATGCACTAGGTAGAGTGCAGGAGCTAAAAACATGAAGCTAAATTCTAAAGGCTCAGTGATGCCCGTAAAGAATGACGCCATCGCCGCAGCAATCATAATTGCAAATACTTGACTTTTGTTTTTAGCGTCAGCACAGTGATACATGGCTAGAGCAGCAGCAGGAAGGCCAAACATCATAACTGGGAAAAATCCAGCTTGATACATACCTGTTTTACCAATGACAGCCGTTCCATTTGCTATAGATTGTGCGCCGCCAAGGAAGTTTGGAATATCATTTATACCTACCACATCAAACCAGAACACAGGGTACAGTGCATGGTGCATACCGACAGAGAGGAACAAACGGTTAAAGAAACCAAACAGTCCAGCACCGATTGCTCCCATACTTTCTAGTTTGATACCAAATTGAATTAATGCATCGTAAATCACAGGCCAGATGTACAACAGTGCGAAAGAAAGCACCATACCCGCGATAGAAGTAAGAATAGGAACTAAGCGTTTACCGCTAAAAAAGGCTAATGCCTGAGGAAGTTCGACAGAGGAATAACGGTTGTAAATCTCGGCAGAAATTATACCAATAAGAATACCAATGAACTGGTTACTGATTTTTCCAAAAGCAGCAGGGACATCATTAGCTTCAACCCCGATCAGTTGAGCAACAGAACCAGGCGCAAGCAGAGTCGTGACGACTAAAAAGCAGACAAATCCAGAAAGTGCTGCCGAACCATTTTTGTCTTTGCTTAAGCCAAATGATACGCCAACGGCAAACAGAACCGCCATGTTATCGATGATAGCGCCACCAGATTTAATTAAGAATGCAGCAACAATACTCTCTGACCCCCAGCCAACAGGATCGAGCCAATAGCCGATTCCCATAAGAATTGCAGCCGCTGGTAATGTTGCCACTGGCACCATTAGTGCCTTACCCACTTTTTGCATATACCCAAGTATATTCATGTTTGCCCCTAAAAATAATTATGTAATAAAATTTTTATTGTGTCGTATCACAGATGGTCATATTAAAAGTGAAACATCTCTGACAAATCCTTCATTTAGTCTATTTGAAGCTTATTTTGTGGTGCGAACAAACGAAAAAAACAGTAGTATGAATTAAAATATTTAATGAATTAAGAAAATGGCTAATCACCAACTATTACTAAAAAATGTACACACCTTCATCGTTGCGGCAAAAACATTAAGTTTTACTCAAACTGCCGAGCAACTTCATTTAACTCAAGGTGCGGTAAGTCACAGAATTAGAGTGTTAGAAAATGAGTTGGGTTTTAGTCTCTTTGTTCGAAGAACGAGAAATCTGGAACTAACATCTGAGGGAAAACGCTTTCAAACCACAGTAGCTAAGTCGCTGAACTCAATATTTACTGAAATCGATGAAATTAACGCCAGTGATTTGAGTGGGGAAATCTCCATTGCAACGTCACCAGGCTTTGCAACTGGTTGGCTGGTCCCTAGGTTGCATGACTTTAAAAAGAAATACCCTAAATTTAATGTGAATGTCATGGCTCAAGAAGGTCAACAAGATTTTTTGAATGATGAAATTGATGTAGCAATTTATTTTGGTTCGGGTGACTACAGTGATATGTATTGTCAGCGATTATTTGGGGAAAAATACATCCCGGTCTGTTCGCGCCAATATGCGAAAGAGCACCAGCTATTTGAACAAGGAACCGAGGCTTTAAATAGAGTTAATTTTATTCATGGATACGGATCTAATGTGTGGGAAAGGTGGATGCAACATATGAGGTTGGATGTCGATATCTATGAGCAGTTTTATCGTATGAGCCACCGAGGGTTAGATATTCTTGCAGCACAACAATCCGTTGGTTTAGCAATGGGACGGTATCATTTTGTAAAAGAGTTAATTGAAGCCGGGGAGCTTGTGTCACCATTGCCAAGTATGTCAACAAACAGAGGGTATGATCTTCTTTGCCCACTTGGGTCAGAAAAAAGGCCTAAGATAAGAACCTTTATTGACTGGATAGAGGACCAACTTAGTTAATTTTGCTCTTACATCGTCTAAAACGTCGGGTTAAGCAAAAGGTTTACGGTTACTTAAATGGCGCTTTTTTTGTTGTTGATTCTGCACGTGATTAACTCCAGCTAAGGCCGCAGTGAAAAGCTAGAGTTACTAGGTGTTGTTCTGCTGGTTGTATAGTTAATTAAACCACCAGTGAGTGATGTAACGGCTTTTTCCTATTAGCATTATATAAACATAGGTTATTATTGCTGATCTGGGATACTACTTTTCCCATGTACCAAAATTTGTACCAAATGTTTTGAAGTCATTGAAGGTGATCACCTTTGATTTTTGTATGCCTAGCAATCACTTTCTCCTTTCTGTATTGGTGGTATTTTAATTTGTTGAAAAATAAATATTTAATGGTTCAAGGTACGACGTCTGATGCTGGGAAAAGTGTCTTAGTGGCGGGTTTGTGCCGTGTATTGTTACGTAAAGGGGTAAAGGTTGCCCCATTCAAGCCACAGAACATGGCATTAAACAGCGCCGTAACGCCTGACGGTGGTGAAATCGGTCGAGCTCAAGCGGTACAAGCCCAAGCGTGTGGAATTGAGCCTTCGGTCCATATGAACCCTGTACTGCTTAAGCCTAACTCGGATACTGGTGCACAAGTCATTTTGCAAGGTCGAGCTCTATCAAATATGGAAGCGACCAGCTACCACGATTATAAAAAAGTGGCGATGGACACCGTTTTAGATTCTTTTGCACGGCTGCGTCATGAGTACCAAAGTGTCATGATTGAAGGTGCAGGTAGCCCGGCAGAAATTAATCTACGTGAAAATGATATTGCGAATATGGGGTTTGCAGAAGCTGCTGGTGTGCCGGTGATTATTGTTGCTGATATTGATAGAGGTGGCGTCTTTGCCCATCTATACGGCACATTGGCTCTTTTATCTGAATCGGAACAAAACCGCGTACAAGGTTTTGTGATTAACCGCTTTCGTGGCGACCTTACCTTACTCCAATCAGGCCTGGATTGGCTCGAAGAAAAAACAGGTAAACCGGTCATTGGCGTGTTGCCATATTTGCACGGGTTTGACTTAGAAGCTGAAGATGCAATCACCAATAGCCAAGTTTTAAATGAGGATGTAAAACTGCGTGTGGTGGTGCCTGTCTTCACTCGCATTAGTAACCATACCGATTTTGATGCGCTGCGTTTAAACTCAGATATTGATTTACGCTATGTCGGAAAAGGGGAGCGACTAGACAAGGCGGATTTGATCATCCTGCCGGGAAGTAAGTCGGTGCGTGCGGATCTTGATTACCTTCGTACACAAGGTTGGGATGTTGATATAAAGCGTCATTTAAGGTTTGGCGGCAAAGTACTAGGTATTTGTGGCGGCTATCAAATGCTTGGCCATACGATTAGTGACCCATTCGGTGTTGAAGGTCTGCCAGGAGAAAGTAAAGCGCTCGGGTTATTAGATATGACCACGGAATTGACCGCTGAAAAGCAGCTCACCAATGTGCAAGGTGAACTAATTTTGCCGCAAGGAAAAGCACAGGTGTCGGGTTATGAAATCCACGTTGGACGCTCCACTCCTATTGCTGCGCCTTCGTCAGCCATCATAAACTTGAGTTCAGGAAAAACCGATGGTTTGCACAGTGACTGCCAGCAAGTGATGGGCACTTATTTACATGGTATTTTCGATAGTTTTGACGCCACAGATCTGATTTGTCGCTGGGCGGGGGCACGAAGTATCCAGTATTATGATCATGTTGCACAAAAAGAGCAGGCGATTGACCGTATTGCAGATGCAATTGAAGAGCATTTAGATTTAGCACTATTGTGGCCAGATTTGTGAATGTAATCAGATAAATAGGCACACTAAAATGAGAAAAATAATCGCGTTAGCGTCGGCACTCTTTTGCTGCGCCAATGTACTAGCGCAAGAAAAAATCACGATTTACGCTGCTTCGTCGATGACTAATGCAGTGAATGAACTGATTGACTCTTATCAAATGCAATCGGATGTAGAATTAGTTCCTGTTTATGCTGGTTCTGCGGCATTGGCGCGTCAAATTGAACAAGGTGCTCCCGCCGATATTTTTATCTCAGCTAACGATAAATGGGTGACACATTTGATTAAAAAGAACGTGATTGATCGCCATGATGTCTCTTTACTGGCGGGGAACCAGTTGGTGTTGATCGCGTCCAATTCATCGCCACTGAGTACATTGGCTGCTCATGATGTCAATGCTTGGTTGAGTGCGCTTGACGGCTCTCGCTTGGCTGTGGGTAACGTAATGTCGGTTCCTGCAGGCATGTATGCTAAAGAAGCGTTAACCGAGTTGAATGTCTGGTCGGCATTGTCGTCAAAGTTAGCCCAAACCAATAATGTGCGACTCGTTCTTGCTCTAGTGGAACGGCAAGAAGCTGATTTAGGAATCGTTTATAAAACCGATGCACTAATGAGTAACAAAGTAAAAGTGATCCATGAATTTGACCCACAATTGCACAGCGCTATTCATTATCCTCTGGTCAGAATCACCAGCAAAGAGGGCGTCGATATGCTTGTGCGGTATCTGCAAAGCGATGAAGTAAAACAAATACTGCAAAAGCATGGCTTTCGCGTAGCGATAGGAAATGAAAAGTTTGCTCTCTGAATATGAATGGCTCGCCTTACAATTAAGCTTAAAAGTGGCGCTTTACAGCGTGGTTTGGTTATTGCCTCTGGGTTTATTGTTGGCGTGGATACTCGCGAGAAAGCAATTCTGGGGTAGAAGTGCGCTAGACAGCTTAGTTCATTTGCCACTAGTTTTACCACCAGTTGTCATTGGCTATTTATTGCTGATAAGTATGGGGAAGCAAGGAGTTATCGGGCAATGGCTCGATAAATGGTTTGGTATTAGCTTTAGTTTTAGTTGGCGAGGTGCAGTATTGGCTTGTGTTGTGGTCGCATTACCGTTAATGGTTAGAGCAATTCGACTCAGTTTAGAAAGTGTTGACCCTAAATTAGAGCAAGCGGCGCGAACGCTTGGCGCCTCACCGTTTAAAGTTTTTGTCACCATTACTTTACCATTGACGTTACCGGGAATAATAACGGGTACCATGCTCTCTTTTGCCCGTAGTTTAGGGGAATTTGGTGCCACTATTAGCTTCGTTTCTAATATTCCTGGTGAGACACAAACCCTACCATTGGCTATGTATAACTTTCTAGAAACTCCAGGAGCAGAAATGGAAGCGGCGAGATTGTGCATGATATCGATAGCGATCGCTTTAGCATCTTTGTCTGTTTCAGAGTGGGTTAGCCGCAAAATGAAACTGCGTTTGGGGGCACCATAGTGAGTCAACTAAAGGTTCGATTTAATAAGTACTTAGGTGAAGTTAAGTTAAATGTTGACCTCACCCTTCCCGGGTCAGGAATTTGCGCTATTTTTGGCCGTTCAGGAGCTGGTAAAACATCGTTAATCAATGCCATCAGTGGCTTAGTTGAACCAGATGATGGTGAAATTGAGATCAATGGACACTTAGTTTATAGCAGTAATAAGGGCATTAACCTTCCCGTTGAACAGCGTAAAATTGGTTATGTGTTCCAAGAGGCGCGTTTGTTTCCACACTATAGCGTCAAAGGTAACTTAAACTATGGCGTCAAAGTGAATGATGCCGGCTATTTCGCCGTTATCACCAAACTGTTGGCATTAGACAATTTGCTTGAGCGTTACCCGCATGATCTCTCCGGGGGAGAAAAACAACGCGTGGCAATAGGCCGTGCATTGTTATCTAAGCCGGATGTGTTGCTGATGGATGAGCCACTGGCCTCGCTTGATCTTCCGCGTAAAAGAGAGGTGATGCCGTTCTTGGAAGAGTTGGCGAAAAAAGTAAAATTGCCCATTCTTTATGTCACCCATAGTATGAATGAAATTTTACGTTTGGCGGATCATCTGGTGGTTATTGAGCAAGGTAAGGTGGTGACAAGTGGGGATATTGAACAAGTGTGGTCATCAAGTCACATGCGGCCATGGCAATCCTTCTCTGAACAAAGTAGTTTGTTTTCCGCGCATATTTGCCAGCAAAATCAGCACTATGCACTCACACAAGTTGAATTGGCTGACACGGTTAAGCTGTGGGTTCAGCATGTTGAAGGCGAAATTGGTTCCTCAGTTCGGCTGCAAATACGTGCCAATGATGTTTCAGTAACGCTTGATAAGCCCAGTCGTTCTTCTATTCGTAATATTCTATCTGCGAAGGTGAGTCAAATTGAAAAGCAGCAACAAGGTGCTAGTAAAAAAAGTGTCGCAATACAACTAGAGTTGGCCGAACAATGCTATTTATGGGCCACAATAACGGAGTGGGCGCTCGATGAACTGCAACTGGAAATTGGAACTGATGTTTTTGTGCAAATTAAGGGGGTGAGTGTATCTCAACGCGATATTGTCTTTACTCACTAAGTGTAATCTCACATAGATGTCCTTACCTACAGGACAAAGTAAAAAGCCGTCAATATGAATGACGGCTTTGGTTCATTGAATTAAACTTCAAGTACTTATTTTGCAAATACTTCTTTAAAGTCACGCTTTAGGATTGGATCTCGGCGTGCTTTCTTGATCTGCTTAACCATGTCTTTAACGCAGTTGTGCAGCACTTGGTCAAGAAGTTGCGTGCGGTATTCTTCTTTGTCCTGGTCACTCATCTCTTTTGGTAAGTTCAGTGTTGGAAATTCTTCCATCAGATTAACACCAGCAAAAGCTTGGCTGACAGAAATTAACGCATGGAATTGTTCAAAATTATCCAATACGTTTTGGGCACTGGCAGGTAGAGAATTCCAAGATTCACGTACTGCTTCTTCAGATACTTCATGTATAGACGTCACCATGTAGTACATCGCTTCTGGTACTTGGTCAAATTCGATTACTTGACGCAGTTCTGGTGAAATGGTTTCTAAGTCCACTACAGGTTGCTCGGTTTGGGTTACTTCAGACATGAAGGTATCTCTTTAGGGTAAAATGACATGCTAAAAATTTATGGCGAAAAGTCAATATTGTGCGCAAAATTAATCGATAAAAGCAGATAAATCTGTGTTATACGTAGGCACATAGATGAAAACAGGTGGAGTTTTGATGAAAAGTTCGGGTTCTTCAATGAGGATCTTGCTGGTTGATGATGTACAACTCGATAGAATGCAGCTCGCTATTCGTCTCAAGCAGTTGGGTCATTGCGTTGAAGCGGTGAGTAGTGGTCAAGAGGCTTTGGATATCTATTCTCAATTTGATCCCGAGTTAGTGTTGCTTGATATCTCAATGCCAGAGATGGATGGTTTTGAGGTATCGCAAAAAATTCGTAAGCAATATCATGAATGGGTGCCAATCATTTTCCTTAGTGGCCATGATGAGCCGTCGATAATCGCCAAAGCTATCGATGTTGGTGGCGATGATTACCTCACCAAACCGGTGGATAAATTGGTGCTCAATTCTAAATTGATCGCTATGCAGCGTATAGCAAATATGCGACGAGAATTGAAGCATGCGACAGTGAAACTCGAAGAGCTCAACAAAGTATTGCAACAGCAAGCCAATGAGGATGGGCTAACTCAAGTTTTTAACCGACGTTTTATGGATGACAAGCTTAAAGAGATGATTAGCCTACATGGTCGATACCAATTTCCTATCACGATGATTTTGTTAGATGTTGATCATTTTAAACCGTTTAACGATAACTATGGCCACATTGAGGGTGATAAGTGCCTTATCACTCTAGCGCAAATGGTGAATGAGTTATTTTCCCGTACCGGTGAATATGTGGGTCGCTATGGCGGTGAAGAGTTTGTGGTATTAATTGGTCATGCAGACATTGAGCAGGCCCAAATTGCCGCTCAGCGTATTCAACAGGA
Source organism: Vibrio sp. 1180_3 (assembly GCF_029478545.1). Lineage (NCBI taxonomy): Bacteria > Pseudomonadati > Pseudomonadota > Gammaproteobacteria > Vibrionales > Vibrionaceae > Vibrio > Vibrio sp. 1180_3. The sequence goes on along the minus strand of NZ_SJFM01000031.1, from coordinate 10,178 downwards.
AGTTGAAAATATCCACTATCCTCACGCTTATAGTCAAACAACAGATCATGTCACGGTTTCACAGGGTGTTATAACGTTCATCCCGAAGGGAAATGAATCAATTGTATCGATTTATTGCTTAGCCGATGAAGCTTTATACCAAGCTAAACATCAAGGAAGAAACCGCTTTATCGTCGCTGATGTTACCGACAAATTGCTAAGTCTATCGGCAACGTAATATTTACCCACCGATGGGCTCTATTCTTGAATTAAAAATGGTGCACAGCAGGGTTCTGAACATTAAACAGAGTTAATTAGGTTTTATGTCATTTAGACCCAATAGCAACGCGAAAACAGTTTTTTCCTGATTTTTTCGCTTGATACAGCGCTTCATCTGCACGACGAAAAGTAGTGGTTTTTAGCGCCTCTTGATGAAGTGCTATTCCGCTGCTTACTGTAACTGAGCGTCTAATACCGAAGTTGTGCTGTGCAATAGATTGGTGAAGTCTTTGAATATGATGCTCTACCGTCTTGTAGTCAGTGATGGTGAAGGCAATTAAAAACTCTTCTCCCCCCCAACGGCCTACTTGAGCAACGTCTTTAATATTCTCCTCCAGTAAACGAGCCGTTTTCACCAATACTTGATCTCCAATATCGTGCCCGCATTGATCATTAATCCATTTAAAATCATCAATATCGACAATCGCAATCCACTGAATATGCTGCTTTTGCAGCAATGCTTCCATATGGCGACGGTTAAATAATTGGGTCAACACGTCGGTATGAGAGAGGATATATAATTGACGATTAGACTCTTCTAACTGTGCCATGGTCTGTTTTCGACCAGAATCGTAGAAATAAGCAATTGAAAATAGGAATAAATAGATAATTGTTAAATGAATAAAACTGATGGTATCAAATGAAACAGGGAGCCAGTGATGCATCTCGGTCAGGCAAATGTAGGCAACAATAACAAAATTAACGAGGCTGAATACTGAACCAATTTTGTAGCCAAGAACAAAAATCGCCACAATGGGTGTTAAAAAAGAGAAAGCCAAAGCAAATTCACTGTGGCCAGTGCCAACAATGAATAGCAGACTTATCGTCGTCATCACCGAGACCATAATGGTTGCAGCAATTTTAGAATTTCGACTCTGCCATAAGAAAAAATAGCTTAGAAAGCACAAGCCTATTCCTATCGATTGAATGATGGCTAACAATTGGTTTGGCACAATAATCGTATTGTAGTAAACAAAAAAAGCCAAGATCGATGTTAATACAGTAAGAGAAATAAAAACAAATGAACTTTCTCTAAAGTCTTTATCGGTATGGCTTATACCAAGCCATTTTTCTAATCCATAACTAAGCACAATGGTTTTCGTCACCTTTATTCATACTGGAGACACTATACCTTAAGGTAAAAGATAAAAACCATAGCCAACGATAAAGCTCATAGCTAGAAAAAGCACCGAGGTCTGCACATTGGCACGGTCATAGGAGTATTCAAGGCGGTTTATGGATACCAGAATGGCAACCAAGCGATCTTCGAGTGCATAGAGGTTGATTCTAATCGGACTCGAAGACACAGTGCTCTTAGGTTTCTAAGCCCAGTCAACGTTGAACAACAAAATGTCGCTTAGTTAAGTGTCTAGTATTGCTGGTGCAGTTCAGTCTACAATAGCGCACTTTTTACATACTTCAGGTTATGAATATGAGCGACACTAACGCTAAACCAGCTTTACCAGATCACCTTGCTGGCAACCCTCGCAGTCCATATCACGTGGCAGAGTGCTTTGAGCACCATATTGGTATTCGTCTTAACGGTAAAGAACGTACAGACGTTGAAGAATACTGCATCAGTGAAGGTTGGGTAAAAATTCCTTCACCGAAAGCGAAAGATCGTTTCGGTCAACCAATGTTGATCAAACTGAAAGGTGAAGTAGAAGCTTTCTATAAATAAGTAGAATTTACGGCTATCTATACCCAAACCACTTGGAGTTGCAGGTAGGCGACAAGTGAGTGAATGCCCATGAGCATAGATAAACTATACGAGTGGGGTGAGCAAGCGTAGCCAACACCGTTGCGGCTTCAAGTAGAAAGGGGATATATGCAATACATGAGCTTTTTGTACATCATGTATTGCATTTTTAGAGCGGAAAATATCTGCTATTGATGGAAGTCTGCGCAAAGGTAGCCAGCAAACGCCGCAGCCACTTCAAATAGGAAAGGTATAATTTAAGCGCAGCATTTCTTATATTTTTTGCCACTACCACAAATACATGGATCATTACGGTTAGGGGTCTTTTCAAACGTAATCGTTTTGGGTTTATTAAGCAGTGTATCTAGCTCAACGGTATTTTCCTCTCTCCCAGCATCAACAACAATATTGGCAATAATTGAATGTTCAGAGACGAGTTTTTCAATTTCGGCTTTTCGCTCTTCAGTCTTTACGACTACAGAAATCGGAGATTCTTCAGTTCCAGCTTTAATGTCACGGTTTACATTGTAGCCAGAAAGAACATGGTTTTGACGCGTTTCTATACGACCTTTGAAAAATAATTTAGACATTGTTTACTCATTAATATTTAAGGCGATTGGCCTGACATGATGATTATATACAGTCATAGTGAGTACAGATATAAAGCATCGTACATTGCACATTAGATATAAGAAACGCCATTGATCTTCTATGTGGTCAATGGCGTTTTGTTAATGTTTTTAGTTAAATAGGTTACTTAGGCTACCGTCAACATTTTTAGTTGATGAGAAAGGTATTCATCATATGTACCTTGAAAATGAACCAGTTGCTTGTCTCTTACATCAATAATTGAGGTAGCAAGAGAAGAAACAAATTCACGGTCATGGCTGACAAAAACCAGTGTGCCTTTGTAAACTTTAAGCGCGTTATTTAGCGCTTCAATGGCTTCAATATCCATGTGGTTGGTCGGTTCATCCATGACCAGCACATTGATATCTTGCATCATCAGCTTACCAAACAATAAGCGATTCTTTTCACCACCGGAGCAGTTCTTTGCTTTTTTATTAGCATCGTCAGCGGTGAATAGTAAGCGGCCTAAAATGCCTCGCACCATCAAGTCATCATGTTTGGCTGTGCGCCATTGTGAGATCCAATCGAAGATGCTTAAATCATTATCGAAATCAGCTGTACTATCTTGAGGACAGTAGCCGATAGACGCATTGTCAGACCATTTAACTGTACCATGAGTTTGTTCTAATTCTTTAACGAGGCAGTGTAATAAGGTGGTTTTACCAACACCATTTTCGCCAATTACCGCTAAACGAGTGCCAGCCTCAAGCAATAAATTTCCGTTTTCAAATAATAATTCGTCACCAAATGCATGACCTAAATCTCGCAGTTCTAGAGCTTGGCGATACAACTTTTTACCTTCACCAAAATCGATCGATGGGCTAATTCTGCTACTTGATTTGACTTCATCGAGTTTGATTTTATCCATCTTCTTAGCACGAGAACTTGCTTGTTTTGCTTTTGATGCGTTCGCACCAAAGCGGTTGACGAAATCCTGTAGTTCATTAATTTCTGCTGTTTTTTTCGCATTGCTCGCTAACAATTGCTCACGAATCAAGCCCGATGCTTCAAGGAAATATTCGTAGTTACCAGGGTAGATACGTAACTCACCGTAATCGATATCTGCCATATGAGTGCAAACTGAATTCAAGAAGTGGCGATCGTGCGAAATAATGATCATTGTACATTTACGCTGATTTAGCTCTTCTTCCAGCCAATTGATGGTATGAATATCCAAGTTGTTGGTCGGTTCATCTAACAGCAGGATATCTGGATTGGCAAAAAGTGCTTGAGCAAGCAGTACGCGCAGTTTCCAACCAGGAGCAACTTGTTGCATCAGGCCAAAATGGAACTCTTCTTCAATGCCAGCTTGCAGCAAAATATCACCCGCGCGACTTTCTGCTGTGTAGCCGTCCATTTCAGCAAATTCGCTTTCTAGTTCGGCGACTTTCATGCCATCAGCTTCACTCATTTCAGGCAGAGAGTAAATTCTGTCACGCTCTTGTTTGATTTCCCAAAGCTTACGGTCTCCCATGATCACTACATCGATTACGTTGTATTGCTCAAATGCAAACTGATCTTGGCTTAACACGCCCAATTTTAGTCCAGGAGTAATAGAAACGTTACCTGAACTTGGCGCTAACGCGCCACTAAGAATTTTCATGAACGTTGATTTACCACATCCATTGGCTCCAATTAAACCGTAACGGTTACCGTTACCAAATTTAGCAGAAATGTTTTCAAATAAAGGCTCGGCGCCGAATTGCATGGTGATGTTAGCGGTAGATATCAACGAAATATTCCTAGGCATTAAGATTGGTCTATCACGGTTTGTGTGATGCCAAATCAACAAAATTTAAAGAAAGAATGAATAGCTGGCGGATTATACAGACTTATTAAGCAAATGACAGATGTGAGATGCGGGTCACGAAAAAGTAACGACTCAAATTTTCTGCAGTTGACTCAGTTAGATCAATTTAGAGAGGGTCGTAAATCAATGGTCAATTCTTTCCATTGGCATAGAGAGTGGAGCGTCTTGATCCCTTGAATTAAGCAGCACCATTTCTTCTTGTTTATAGATTATTTTAAGTGTGTCGATTTTGCTGATTAGCGTTTCAATATCTGTTTTTAGGGATTGGTTTGATACAACGTAACGCATACTTGAATGAGCATTTATTTTTGAACCTGACTGCGTGCAGTGTTCATTCAATGAGCGCCATTGTTGTTCCTGTTGAGTAACAACAGTATAGCCTTTTTCTAACTCTAAGTGTTCCTTCGTAAGAGAGAGCTGCATGTTCTGCGTCGCCAAAATATGGCTTTCTAGCTTTTCATTGAATACGATTTTTGATGGGTGCCAAAGGGCATGTAGTTCATCTTGTGTAAACTCTTTATGCAAGAAGATGTGCTGCTTGTAAATCAGCAATAAATCATTAAATGATTCAGCGTGTCGATTATACCAATCATCCACTCTGTGTTGTGAACTTATCGTCTGGTTCCAAACCTGTTCGCTACATAACTCACCTCTAGCATCGAAAGATATGACTAAAACGACAAACATTGACGTTATTACATAGGTGGTTTCCCGTTGCATAAAAATTGGCTCATTACTAACCCCAAAATGAGTATATACCCAAATAACTTGAAGTTGCAGGCAGGGAAAGCTATAGGTGATGATTTGTTAACGCTTATATGTAAAGGTATAAGATTAAGTGCATAAAATGCGAGTGGGGCTATTAGTAAAAAATGCTATACAGAGTGTATCGTTATCAAATAGAAAGAAGACCAGAATAATATTCGGAGCCTTCTTTCTACATGTTCTCATTTAATCAAAGTGTTACGCCGTTCACCGTTAGCTGTACATCGATATTTCCACGTACCGCGTTTGAGTAAGGACAAACCTGATGAGCGGTATTAACTAAAGCGATAGCTTGTTCTTGATCTAATTCCAATTCGACAGATAGGCTAACTGTTAAGGCGAACCCCCCCTTATCGTTTGGACCAATACCAATAGTTGCGGTTGTTGGTGCTGATTTAATGGCTACTTTCATTTCACGTGCAACATGCAAGATCGCGTTTGAAAAACACGCTGAGTAACCAGCAGCAAATAACTGTTCTGGGTTAGTAGCTTCTCCAGTTCCCCCCATTTCTTTCGGGTAGCTCAAGGCCAAAGATAATTTATTGTCATCGGTAGTAACTTGGCCGTTACGACCTGCTAATGCGGTTGCTGATGTGGTGTAAAGTGCTGCCATGATTGTTCTTCCTTTTGTAATATTGATATATTTAAAATTGCTAGCAATTATATTGTGCACAATCTTTGTTGGGGTGATATTAATTGAAAGTTTGAGAGTGTGCAAGTATATTGTGCACAATTAATGTTTGTTGTGAGTAATAGAGATGGAAACATCAACACAAAACGAGTATCTAAGTTTGGATAATCAAGTCTGTTTTGCGCTTTACAGTGCTTCTAATGCAATGGGAAGGGCATATCAACCGCTACTGAAAACACTTGATCTGACATACTTGCAGTACATAGTGATGATGGTGCTCTGGGAAGAACAGTCAATCAATGTAAAACAGCTAGGTCGTAGGATACACCTAGATTCAGGGACTTTGACGCCATTGCTAAAACGTTTGGAAACGAAAGGGTATGTAAGCCGAACTCGTAGCCAAGAAGACGAACGGATTAGAATTATCTCAGTCACTGAGCAGGGTACAGAATTACGTGAAAAAGCAAAAACAATACCTGTAGAGATGATGGGGATGTCTAAGATGAATATTGAAGAACTTATAAAACTGAAAAGCGACTGCGAAAAATTACTTGCAAATCTCACTGCTTGATTTCACTTACTCACTCGTTTTCATAGTAAGTTGTTATATTCAAAAATCAAACCATCGGTAGTGTGGCAATGCAGTGGTATGTATTTAATGCTTGCTCTCTGTCAATGATATTTAATAGGAGATGGTAGCTTGAAGAAAATATTATTAATGATTAGTACACTAGTACTTAGTGGCTGCTTAGGTATGCCAGACTCGGTAAAGCCGGTAGCCAATTTTGAGCTCGATAACTATTTAGGTAAATGGTATGAGATTGCTAGGCTTGATCACTCTTTTGAAAGGGGACTGACTCAGGTAACAGCAGAGTACAACCTTAAAAGCGATGGTGGTGTCCTGGTGCTGAATCGTGGGTTTTCTCAAGCTGACAACGAATGGCAAGAGGCTGAAGGTAAAGCCTATTTTGTAAATAGTAATTCAGAAGGCTACCTAAAAGTCTCTTTTTTTGGACCATTTTATGGTTCATATGTTGTATTTGAATTGGATGAGAAGGATTATCAATATGCGTTCATTTCTGGTCCCAATACAGATTATTTGTGGCTTTTGGCAAGAACACCATCTGTAGAACCTGAAGTGATTGAGAAATTTATCGATATGTCCCAAGAGCGTGGTTTTGATACTTCAAGCATCATTTTTGTTGATCATAAGTAAGTGAGTTTTGTCTTAAATGAGCGATGTGAAGGCTAGGATAAACGGAAAATTAAATGATTTTTCTCTAAATATATCTGTTAGTTGAATAAATTATCAGCGTCTACTAGGCTTTATTCTATAACATAACTATAAGGTCAGTATAATGGATGAACAGCAAGTAGAATGTGAAAGAGCGTTTTGCAGTAATTGCTTTGAAGCAGGCCATTTAGGCTTTGATTTTACGATGGCTTTTCAACCGATAGTGAATTGTAGAACTCAAGCCATTTTTGGCTATGAGGCTCTGGTGCGTGGATTAAATAACGAATCAGCTTATTCGGTTATTTCTCAAGTGAATGATGATAATCGCTATGTGTTTGATCAACAATGCCGAGTTAAAGCGATAGCACTGGCGTCAAAGCTGGGTATTGATTCAATACTTAGTATTAATTTTCTGCCCAACGCTATCTACAAGCCTGAACGCTGTATTCGCACAACGTTGGAAGCAGCGAAACGGTATAATTTCCCAACCGAAAAAAATCATGTTTGAGTTCACCGAAGTGGAAAAAATCGAAGACAGTTCTCATGTCAAACGAGTGATAGAATATTATCACTCGCTTGGTTTTAAAACAGCGACTGATGATTTTGGCTCTGGTTATTCTGGACTTAATCTACTTGCTGATTTCCAAACGGATATTATTAAATTAGACATGGGACTGGTGCGCGATATACATCAAGATAAAACACGTCAATCCATTGTTAAGCATTGCTTAGCAATATTCAGCGATCTAAATATAACCCCACTGACCGAAGGTATTGAAAAAAGAGAAGAATTCGTTTGGTTAATGGAAGCTGGCGTAGATTTAATGCAAGGGTACTTTTTTGCTAAACCAGGTTTTGAATCGTTACCTGAGGTAACATTTGCTTGAATTATAAAGAGGGTACGATGGTTGATGTTGCTCTCTATCATTGATGAGAAAGAACGTAGCTTACATTGTTATTTGATTCATGCAGAAAAAAGCCCAGTTGCCACCAATAGGATTGGGCTTTTTTGTCGATGAGAGAAAGTTAGTTTGTCGATGGACGAATATTTACAGCCGTTTGTGGTGACCACACTTTCTAAAACGCATCGTAGATATCAAATTCATTCAAATGGGCAATGTATCCAACTCACTCTAAGGGCTGATGTACGCTTGCTGCATATGAATAGTCATAACGATACGGTCAGTTTTGCGAGCTGCATAATTTGTTTGATATGAGGAAGTCATCGCTTGTAACTCTTGTTGATAATGTGTCAATGATTGGTTATTTCCCTCATCAATTATTCTGTCACCTTATCACCAACTCACTGTAGTGTGTTGAGGGATCGAACTCTCTATCGAATACGAGGTTGGGATATGAATGTAATATCAATTCTGCCGTTGTATTTACAATACAACCATCTAAAAGATGACCTCCAATCATTTTTCCTTTGCTGTCTGATACCGCAATGTGCAGATGCAAATGCTCATTGGTTAGAGTGCCGCCTAATGAGATGATCTCAAATGGCTCTGCTAGATACAGGGTCGATTGGCCATCAGCTAGCCGAATTTTTAACTCAGATAAACATCCTACACATGAAGCAATATTACCTGCCTGGATCTTGTGCTCTTTCACCAATGCAGCAATAGACTGCTTGAGATCATGCCCTCGAGTTAGTCGTGATGCTGTCACTTTTAACATGCTGTATTTCCTCTCAATAGCGCTAACAACGCATCTAAAGCGTTTTCCAAATCCTCATGACGTTGCGCTTTGCCCATAACCCGCATACCTTGCATTTGTACCAGTATTAAATGCGCGATGTGTTTCGCGGGTAAGGAATGGGGGAGTTGTTGTTCATTTTGCGCATTTTTCAGGGCATTGGTAATAACCACAAGTAAGCCATCAAACAGTTCTTTGCTTTTTTGCAAAACATAATCGTCTTCGCCTGCATGCTCAATCACGGCATTTTGCATAAAGCATCCGCAGCTATTTAGCCTTTGTAAATGAGCAAAGTTTTTTAAAAACAGCTCAAGTTCTGGCATTGATGCCGTGGGTTGATTGAGCACATTGATTGGGGGAAGAGATACTGATTCTAGATACTTATCGATCGCCTCGTAATAGAGTTTTTGTTTATCTCCGTAAGTATTGTAGAGGCTAAACCGATTAATTTTCAGCGTGTCTACTAAGTCTGAAATCGCAGTATTAGCATAACCTTTTTGCCAAAACAGATGCATTGCCGCGAGCAGTTTCTCATCTCTATCAAAATTACTTTTACGTGCCATATACCACACTTCTTAAAACAAAAAACATTCTTGACTGATCGTTTATAAAACGAGTAGAGTCTAACCTAAACGAACGTTCTGAAAAAGTAATTAAAAGGATATTAGATGAAACTGTATGAGTTTGCGCCAACACCAAGCTGTCGACGAGTAAGCATATTTCTTAAAGAGTTAGGCTTAGACGTCCCTCGAGAGCAAGTGAATGTCAGAGAAGGAGATAACTTGTCTGCAGAATTCTTACAGAAGAGTGTAAACGGTAAGGTGCCATTATTAGAGCTAGATAGTGGTGAGACTATTTGCGAAAGCGTGGCGATTTGTCGATATTTTGATTCGATTAAAGAAAATGATTCATCCTTATTTGGCGACAGCGCATTAGATAAAGCCCAAGTAGAAATGTGGCACCGAGTTGTTGAATTTCAAGGCATTTACGCAGCATTTCAAGCATTCCGTAATATATCGGGAATTTATCAAGACCGTGAAACTTGCGTATCCGAGTGGGGGTATGAAAGTAAGCATCGAGTTGCGTCATTTTTACCTATTTTAGACCAGCGTTTATCTGATTCAGATTATGTAGCGACTGAAAGATTTACTATCGTGGATATAACGGCATTTATATTCGTAGGTTTTGCAGAAAAAGCACTGGAACTTAATGTGTTAGAGACCTACCCAAACATTGCCCGTTGGTTTGAAGTGTTGAATCAGCGTCCATCCTTTCAGTAAGCGATAGAGTAATCGGATTGTGTGACATTGTCACTTTTGTGTGCGATGCGTATTTCGGTGATTGCGATCGCTCGTTTCGGTTTATTCCGATCACCTGATCCTGCCGTTTTTCTCTCTTCCTATTTTTACTCTAAGTGATCGGATTGCGCCAGTTTTCTCATTGACTCACCGCC
>NZ_SJFM01000318.1:0-220 GCF_029478545.1 Vibrio sp. 1180_3 | reverse complement strand
CACCGTAGAAATGAAGAAATTTTAATAAGTTACGTGCAAAACGATGCTTACCAAAACCTAAATTTCACAGCGATCTTAGCCAAAGAGAGCCACGCAGAATCAACAACAAAGAAAGCGCCCTTTCAGCAACCGCTAAATTTTTTGCTTTACCAAACTTCCAGAGCTGAATGTCAGCAAGCAAATCAGTCAAAAAGACATTTCAATTGAAGCGATTTGAAAC
>NZ_SJFM01000317.1:0-220 GCF_029478545.1 Vibrio sp. 1180_3 | reverse complement strand
AGTTGTCTATTTTTATCGGTTTATGGCCGATTATCGTGAAGCCAGATAACAGTCTATCTAAGTCAAATTGAGTCAGGGTGTAGACCTGCTTTTTCTCTTGAGTGGGCCATTTGAATTTGGCTTTTTCGAGCCGTTTGTACCACAGGGCAAAGCCCGTTTTATCCCAGTACAACACTTTGACTTTGTCGCGTTGTTTATTGGTAAACAGGAATAGCGCACC
>NZ_SJFM01000316.1:0-220 GCF_029478545.1 Vibrio sp. 1180_3 | reverse complement strand
AATTGATAGCTAACAATGCCATCCGCCCCATCCACAACGTCAAAATTACCACTCAGCGTCGTACTGCCTGAGCCATCCGAGCCCATACCCGACAAATCATCTTCATCAACGGTTTGTTGGCTACCCGCTGTAATTTGGCTAATGGTTGGTACATCATCGATGATGGTGATCGGCACGGCGATCGCATTGCGGCCCTGTCCCCCCCAACCCATCCCAGACA
>NZ_SJFM01000315.1:0-221 GCF_029478545.1 Vibrio sp. 1180_3 | reverse complement strand
GTGCTGAATGTCAGCAAGCAAATCAGTCAAAAATGCATTTCAATTGAAGCGATTTGAAACCGATAAAACTCAACACAAACCAGATCCAAAACTTAATTGAGGCAACCCAAGAACCTTGAAAACGATCAATCTCAGATTATTCAAGAATCCATTTCGACCAAGCCAACTTGCCGAAAATACAGAACGAATTCTCAATGAAATCGTAGAATTAACCTCAAAAA
>NZ_SJFM01000314.1:0-222 GCF_029478545.1 Vibrio sp. 1180_3 | reverse complement strand
TTACAGCGACCGACCGAGATGGTGATGTGTCTAATGCGATCGCCTTGCCGATCACCATCATCGATGATGTACCAACCATTAGCCAAATTACAGCGGGTAGCCAACAAACCGTTGATGAAGATGATTTATCGGGTATGGGCTCGGATGGCTCAGGCAGTACGACGCTGAGTGGTAATTTTGACGTTGTGGATGGGGCGGATGGCATTGTTAGCTATCAATTGA
>NZ_SJFM01000313.1:0-222 GCF_029478545.1 Vibrio sp. 1180_3 | reverse complement strand
ATCGGAGTGCTGTCATGAAGAGAATGCTTAGTGCACCCAATATTTACTTGTATCGAGAGTTCGTGGACTTTAGAAAATCCATCAATGGATTAGCAGCGATTATCGAGTCCGAAACCGATTTGCCGCTCGGCACGGGTGCGCTATTCCTGTTTACCAATAAACAACGCGACAAAGTCAAAGTGTTGTACTGGGATAAAACGGGCTTTGCCCTGTGGTACAAAC
>NZ_SJFM01000312.1:0-225 GCF_029478545.1 Vibrio sp. 1180_3 | reverse complement strand
TCCAGACGATGGCGTGATCAACAAAGACGAGCTGGGTAATGACCAGGTTCAAGTGAAGGTTGACGTGAACCACGCCGAGTTGGTTGAAGGCGGTGAAGTGACACTGACCATCAGCAATGGTGGCAGCGCAAGCACAGTGACGCTGAGCCTGAATGAAGACGGCGAGATAAGCGACAGCAACTACAGCTACAACAATGGCACCATCACGTGGACAGAAACCGTGGC
>NZ_SJFM01000311.1:0-227 GCF_029478545.1 Vibrio sp. 1180_3 | reverse complement strand
GATGGCGTGATCAACAAAGACGAGCTGGGTAATGACCAGGTTCAAGTGAAGGTTGACGTGAACCACGCCGAGTTGGTTGAAGGCGGTGAAGTGACACTGACCATCAGCAATGGTGGCAGCGCAAGCACAGTGACGCTGAGCCTGAATGAAGACGGCGAGATAAGCGACAGCAACTACAGCTACAACAATGGCACCATCACGTGGACAGAAACCGTGGCCGAGGGCGC
>NZ_SJFM01000310.1:0-231 GCF_029478545.1 Vibrio sp. 1180_3 | reverse complement strand
ATAGGTTTATATTGTTAAAGAGCGTTCTTCGTTTGGTTGCCGTGGCTTCCTTGGAAGAGGCGGCCATTCTAGCGAGATAATTTTTTGTGTCAAACACTTTTTTAAATTATTTCGTCTTACCGATTTGGCCTACTGATTGACTGGCTAGTGGGGCTTGAACCCTTACTGGCTGTGCCGTGTCAGTGAGGCGGCATTATAGAGATCGCCATCACATTGGCAACCCCTTTTTGC
>NZ_SJFM01000309.1:0-236 GCF_029478545.1 Vibrio sp. 1180_3 | reverse complement strand
CATCGTCTGGATTGTTGTCATCCACGATGCTCACGCTTGGCGCACCGGCGTCCGCCGTGGTATCCACTTTCGCTTCGTCGCTGCCTGGTAGAGACACGTTGCCGTCGCGGTCGGTCTGCGTTGCATCGACCTTGATGCTTGCGCCCTCGGCCACGGTTTCTGTCCACGTGATGGTGCCATTGTTGTAGCTGTAGTTGCTGTCGCTTATCTCGCCGTCTTCATTCAGGCTCAGCGTC
>NZ_SJFM01000030.1:0-53372 GCF_029478545.1 Vibrio sp. 1180_3 | reverse complement strand
ACTTCAAGGCGGCAATAGACCAATTTTTTTCTGTGACTCTTCCAGAGATCGCAGGCTCTTTGACATCTCGAATTAATGATCATTTTCAGGTTCTCAAGCCTGCATCTTCAAGTTGATTCGGTATAGATATAATTAGGATCCACCCCTAATGCGGCTAATTTAGCTTGGCTTATTTCAATCACAACTTGTTGCTCTGGCATTCCCTCAACCGAAACCTTCTTAACACCATCGACTAATACTAACTCTCGGCGAATTATGTCTGAGAATTTTTCTAATTCTTGATAGCTGTAGCCTTCACCCTTGAGATTCATCAAATAACCAAATACATCAGAAAAGTCGTCCACAATAATAGGGGACGCAACCCCAGAAGGTAACTGGCTTAACGTATCACTGACTTTATTTCGTAGCTCATTCCATACTTGTGGCAGGCGATCTTTACCATATTGGCTTTGAATTTCGACCTCAATCTGAGACAAACCAGCACTGTTAATTGATTTCACCAACTTCACTTGCTGCATTTGTTGAATCGCATCTTCTAAAGGCAAGCTTACTTCTTCCTCGACTTGCTCTGGTGAGGCTCCTGGGTAGGCTGTAATTACTAAGGCCTGTTTGATGGTGAATTCTGGTTGTTCGAGTTGCCCCAGTCCAATAAAAGATATGATTCCCCCAATGGTCATGAGTATGATAACCATCCATGTAATGACACTATTTTTGATGCTAAATACGGCTGGATTCATGGTTAAACGCCTCGCTCCCAACGTAATGGAGAAACTTTGATTTCAGAGTTAATTGCGTTAGCACCAACTGCAACAACTTGGTCACCTTGATTTAATCCACTGAGTATTTCAGTTCCTTCGGTACGAATTTTACCGAGTTCAACGACCGACTTTTGAACGGTTTGTGTTTGTTCTTGATACACCCAAACAAAATTTTGTTGAGTTTGTTCATCATGGACAATGGCAGTAAGCGGTAGAATAGTAACAGGTTGGTTGGCACTTCTTTCATCGACAGTAACATTTGCACTCATGCCTGGTAAAATTGAAAGCTTGGCGGGTGGCGTAAATGACAAAGTTATTTGATACGTTTGACTGCCATTATTAACCACGCGATTCATTTCTTTGAATGTTGCGTTAAAGGTATCGTCTAGCCCATGGAATTTTACGCGGTATTGCTCTTGAGCTGCTTTTTGCGTAAAGCTGATCATATTAAAAACATAGGACTCAGGAACGTTGAACGTGAGGTCAAACTCTTGATTTCCCTGTAAAGTGATGACCACTTGAGATGCTTGAACCATTTGATGGTTATCTAGATCTACTTTTGCAATCATACCAGTAAATGGAGCGATTAATGTGGTGTAACTGAGTTGATCTTGCGCAGAATTAAGCGCCGCCACGGTTGATTGCAGTTGTGCTTTTGCTGTATCAAACTCAGCTTTTGATATCAGTTTTCGCTCTAATAGCTCCTCTTTACGTGCAAAGTCTGCTTTGGCTAATTGATGATTCGCTTGTGCGTTTAATAACGCATTTTTTGCATCTCTATTATCCAATTGAGCTAATACATCACCTTTATTCACCTTCTGCCCGGCGAGTAGGTTTAATTGGGTTAATTGCCCATTAATACGAAAGGCAAGATCAACTTGTTGATTAGCTGCTACTTTGGCAGGAAATGTTTTATGAATCTGAGTACCTACGTTGCCAACCTGTATTAGTTTGACTGGACGAACACGTGAGGAAAACGTGGTCGTTGATTCAATACTCTGGGCGTAAGTTTCTGTAACGACAGAAAAAAGAGCCGCGATGGTTGTAGACGTCAGCACTATCGCGAGAGTGGTGTGTTGTAAAGGGTTATTAATGCGCATTGCTGTTACCTTCTTTAAAAAGAATGGGAGACTATACGCAAATTTTTTGTTTCATAAAACATGACAAAGTGGCACCGTGGGTTCTATAATTCAGAACATCAATCAAGAGATAATCACTTGTGTTTTATGATGAGATCAGTGCATGAAAACTGAAGATATAAAGATGTTTCACCATATTGTTGAAAGCGGTGGGTTGGTTAAAGCTTCAGAGTTACTAGATTTACCTAAATCTAATTTGAGCAGACGTTTGAAAGCATTAGAGCATGAGTTAGGCATTGACCTTTTTCATCGCCAACATAAAACGATTGTAGTGAGTGAAAACGGCCGCCGATTCTATCAAACCAGTAAAACCTTTCTTGAACAATTCGAAATAGAAATACAGGGACTGAGTAGCCAAAATTTTGAGCTGTCAGGTCATATACGCATACAGATTTTGGCATTACCTAACCTTAGAATATTGGCGAATATCATTACTGATTTCATGTCAATACACCCAAAAGTTACGATTGAAATCATTACCAGTTCGACAGAATTTGAACTAATAGAAAAGAATGTCGACATTGGTTTTCGCATTGGTTATCAGCTTGAAAGTATGGACCTTATTGCACGAAAGTTACTTTCAGTTGATCTTAGCCTTTATGCTTCACCTCAATATTTAGAGCAGTACGGTACGCCTCAAACACCGATGGATCTTGAACTGCATGAGTTTATTTTATTTCGGAAATTTGATGGTAAAATAGACCGTCGACTGAATTTTAACAATGAATCAGTGACTGTCTCAGGACGTTTAATTGTTAATGATGTGGGGTTACTGACCCAATCTTGCCTCGATCATCAAGGAATTAGCTGTATCGCTGATCATGATACACAAGAATACGTCGAAAATGGTGAATTGGTGAAGTTACTACCGAACTATCGAACGGAACAAGTTCATGGTTGGCTACTTTATCCTAGGAAGAAAACCTTGTCACGGCAGGCTAAGGCGCTGATCGATTATATTCTAGAGAGGTTTCCAGAAAATAGTGAGCCCAATCTATAACAATACGATGAAGTACCCTCTATAAATTAGTGGGCACTTCAAAGATAATTTACATTGCGCTAGCTAAATGAAGTTCAATTTTATCGATAACTTCTTCATCTTGTAGCAGATCAAATTTTCTAGCGAAGAGATTTGTACTAGAAATAAGTTCAGATGCGTCACCGATATGGAACGTTCTTGGGCGAAGTTTTATATCACCATCAGGAACCCAATCAATCATACGCAAGTCATCTTGAATAACTTCACCATGGCAATCGTTATTCATCATCACTGTTTGGAAGAAACCTTCATCAGCAATAAACGTGTTCTTGTAAAACTCCTTATAAGGTTCAGAAACACGGGTGTTACAGACAAAGTCACAAAATTTGCGAGATACAATCATCCACTGAGTTCCAATGAATGGGGTGATCCCAGTCATGAATCTTCTAGATAGTTTAGGTCGATAAAGTTGTTCACCGAATTCAAAACACATATTGTGAATACGATTCATTGTTTCTGGTCGGTTTTCATTTTGATCGAGCGCCCGTATGAACTCTTTATTCGGGTTTTCTGCTAAAAAATTGTGGATGTAGGTTTGAGTTTTTAACGGAAAATCTTGGCCACTTAGATTGATAAAGTGAGTCCAGTTTTTACTGGTTTCGAGTAGTTTAGCCATGCCACGAAGCTCAATATTGACCAGACTATACCCACCCCACAATGCATTTTCAGGCTCTAGAACTTCAGCGTTAGGGTAGTCTTCTAAATAGGTCGAAATAGTATTCGATATTTCTTTACCTGAACTCTTATCAACATGCACCAAGTAGTGATTTTCAGGGTGGTATATAGCTCTAAATAGACGTTTAAATTGCTCTGGATATCGATGCACTAAAACAAGGTAAGCAATCATGACAGTATTCCTTGAGAAAGCGGGAATAGTATTTCCACGCTCCAGTTCTCTCAGTAAGGAAAAGGATATTTTTGAGGTCAAGGCGTGTTCTTGCTCACTCCTTATATTGGGGTAGATAGCCATAATGCAATGGGGTGATGACGATTAAATGAGCAATAAACTAGTTAGACGAATTACCCATTGTATGTGTGTGGCTCGCGGCAAGTTACGAGTCACACACTTTTATCTGAAGCAAAATTGTTCTAAAGACCTTTGTGATATTGCTTGTTGGTTGTTGCGGTCATTGAAGCGACTAGTTGCGCTTTTGCGTTATCATCACCGCTAAGACTGTGTTTAAACAGTGCGATTAATTCCGACTTGCTAATATTGACTTTGGTCTGTGTGGGGATATCTCTTACATCAATCATCACATCAGTAAAGGTGGTGGGTAAATCATTGAGGATATCGAGGTTCAGGAAGTTCACATCGTTATACAAGCTGTTGTGACTACTTTTTTGTTTGTTGATCACATATGACGTATCTTGAAGGTTGATGATTGACGCGTTCTTTTCGCAACGTTTCATGCAACCTTTATTCATTCGCTGTTTCTTGCAGCCTATGCTTTGAATAAACAGACATTGGCGGCTAGTTAATAGGTTGATGGGGTGATAAATGCTGTAAAAAAGCTTGAACCCATTTGGTTTAACTAAACGTTTCATTTGTAGCGCATTTAATTCATTAGAGATAAAAGCACCAACTCCTTTTAGCTCTTGATCAATACACTGAAGGGCAAATGAATTGGTGATGTTCAGTTGTGGGCCTGCCACCCATTGTAACCCTAGTGACTGAGCAAGTTCTGCAACGCCAAGGTTGTTGGTCACAACGAGGCGCGGCATAGTTTGCGTTAATAGTTCACGCGCGGCTTGATAGTGTTCACCAATCAAAATCGCAGGGAAAAATGGAATCAAGTCTGGATGAGACTTAAATAGAGCGATCATTTCATCCAATTGATAATTCAATGCGTCGGGTAATTGATAGAAAAAGCTAGCGTCAGGGTGACTATCTAGCAAACCTAAATCGGCGGTATCTGCAATTAAAACCGATAATGCAGACGGTTGCTGAGCACTTGCATTTGATTCGGCTTTCGGCAGTGGAATATCAATGACTTCACCACTACCTTTCAAACTGCGTGTACGACCAGTTTCAATTGGCATCGCCTGTGTAATATTGTCTACCTTACGGATGAGGTCTGTCGTTTTATCAAAAAGTGACTTTTTCACTTTCATGGTGTCATCAGCAGTACGGCATTGATACACCTTACTGAAGTGAGTAACAGTATGGCCGCGTGGGTTATCGATATACATATCACGATGAATATCACCTTGCAGATAGCCGTTGCTAAAATCACGGTTAAAGACACTGTACAGTTCGGTCATATCATTATGAATATCACCAGTTTGACAAAAGTGATCGATTTGTTTACGCCAGTTATCGACCACCGTATAGACGTAATGAGATTTTTTGATTCGCCCTTCAACTTTCAGAGAATAGACGCCAGCTTTGGCTAGCGCTTCCATATCTGAATACGCTGAATTGTCTTTCAAATTGAGTGGATAGTTTTTTCCAGCCTCGGTAGTTTGATATTGGTCACGGCATGGCTGGCTGCAACGCCCACGGTTGCCGGATGCGCCATTGCGCTCTGAACTGAAATAGCACAGACCAGAAAAACCAATACAGTACGAACCATGAACAAAGACTTCCATCAACACGTCATGTTTACGCCCAAACTGAGCTAAGTGGGTAATTTCATCAATGTTAAGTTCGCGAGAGAGATTGACACGGCTAGAACCGAGTTTTCCTAAAAGCAATATTTGCCCTTCGTTATGTGTATTCATCTGCGTTGAGGCGTGCATATCCAAGCTAGGAAAATGGTGTTTGAGAATATATGCCAGACCAAGATCTTGGATGATCACCCCATCAATACTGGTATCAACCAACTGTTTAAGCAGACGTATGACAGCAGGAATCTCACTTTCTAAGACAACGATGTTTAAAGTCAAAAATATTTTGCAATGATGTTGATGAGCAAGTTTGAGCACGCCTTCAAGCAAATCTAACGTGATATTGGCTGCGCGATTTCGGGCGTTGAACCGTTCTAATCCACAGTAGATAGCATCTGCACCCGCAGCAATGGCCGCTTTAATGGATTCTAAGTCGCCACCTGGGGCCAATAACTCAAATTGTTCTTTTTGAAAAGCCAAGCTCATTTACTCTACATATTGCTATTTGGATTGTGGATTATATAGATCATGGTCACATTTATCGAGCCAGTTGCGATGTTTAATCTAAACGTAGAGAAGAACTGGGGAGGCGATAGCAATAAAAAAGCCAGCGTCTCTGCTGGCTCGTTATTACTGGGGATAAGGCTATGCGTTAAGCGCTTGCTCTAAATCGGCAAGAATGTCATCAATATGCTCAATCCCCACTGAAAGTCGAATCATCTCTGGTGACACACCAGCTTGTTTTTGTTCTTGCTCATTGAGCTGTCGGTGTGTGGTTGATGCAGGGTGACAAGCGAGAGATTTAGCATCGCCAATATTGACCAGGCGTTTAAATATCTGCAATGCATCATAAAAACGCACGCCAGCATCATAGCCCGCTTTTAAACCAAACGAGAGGATGGCCGAAGGCTTACCTTTCATATACTTTTGCGCAAGAGCATAGTGTTCTGACTGTGGAAGAGCGGCGTAGTTAACCCAGCTAACTTTGTCATGTTGCTCAAGAAATTGGGCTACTTTCAGTGCATTTTCTGTGTGTCGTTCCATGCGAAGTGATAGGGTTTCTAACCCTTGCATCAACATAAAAGCATTCATTGGTGACAAGGTTGCGCCAGTATTTCGTAAAGGAACAGTACGTGCGCGTCCTATAAAGGCAGCGTCGCCAAAAGCCTCAGTATACACCACACCGTGGTAAGAAGGTTCGGGTTGGTTAAACACAGGAAAACGATCTTTATGCTGCGCCCAAGGAAATTTACCTGAATCGATAATCATGCCACCGAGCGTAGTACCATGCCCACCGACGTACTTGGTTAAAGAGTGCACCACGATGTCTGCACCAAATGAAATCGGCTTGCATAAGGCTGGAGTTGCTACGGTGTTATCAACAATCACTGGCACTCCTTGCGCGTGAGCAAGTTCTGCAACACGCTCTAAATCAATGATATTACCCGCAGGGTTACCGATGCTTTCGCAATAAACGGCTTTAGTATTTTCATCAATCAGTGCAGCTAAACTCTCTGGCTGATCGTCTTTGGCGAAACGCACTTCTATGCCTTGGTTTGGTAGCATGTGAGCAAATAGGGTATATGTACCACCATATAATTGTGGAGTCGATACAATATTATCGCCAGCTTGTGCCAACGTTAAAATGGCATAATTTATCGCTGCGCTACCCGCACTGACGGCTAGGCCTGCAATACCACCTTCTAAGGCCGCCATACGTTTTTCTAACACATCGTTGGTTGGGTTCATGATCCGCGTGTAAATATTACCTGGGACGGCAAGGTTAAATAAATCAGCGCCATGCTGTGCATTATCAAACTCATAGGCAACAGTTTGGTAGATTGGCGTTGCAACTGATTTAGTGGTTGGATCGGTTTCATAACCAAAATGTATCGAGAGTGTTTCGTCTTTCATGTATCGTCCTTGAGCCATTGAATAGTGAATGTTTTATCACCAGAAGTTGTTATTCCTTTGCTACTTGAAGCTGTTGCGGTGTTGGCTACGCTGCTCACCTTAATCACACAGTTTATCAGTGATAATGATGGTGAGCTTACTTGCCGTACAGCTACAGCGCAACTTCAAGTTGTTGTCATATAACAAAAGAAACGGCAGTTATTGTCAAGCAAAGTGAAATCTCAGTACTGTATTTATTCAGTAATAGAGGAAAAGCGGCTTGTAAAATATTTAAACCTATTTAGGAGATTTTAAATCAACATTAGGCTAACTGATAAAACCATCTCTATAATAGATACATAGCAAAATCCAATTAGGGACTGTATATATGCCGCTAATTTCTTCGCTAGATGGAGCAGACCTGTTACGTTTCTTTTCAGGAGATAATGAGCTATTGCAACTAACCATTGATGTTTTGCCGGTTCCTATCTTTTACAAAGATACTCACGGCGTCTATTTAGGGTGTAATCGCGCCTTTGAAGAATTTATTAAAATCACAAGACAGCAGTTGGTGGGGCGCAGTGTTTATGAGCTTTTTGATAAAGACCTAGCGGATGTTTACCAAAAAGCGGATATCGAATTGTTCAACGATCCTGGAATACAAGTCTATGAAAAAAAGATTCGCACTTTCGAAGGTAATGATATTTATGTGAAATTTCACAAGACCAGTTTTAATGATGGACACGGGAATGTTGCTGGGCTTATTGGGGTGATATTTGACATTACCGAGCAAAAAGCACTCGAAGAAAAGCTGCTTAATAAAGCAGCTTATGATGAATTAACCGGTCTTTATAACCGTTGCCAAGGTTACGCAATTGCAGAAAAACTGCTCTCCCAAATCGAAGAAGATCAGCAAGTTGCGATAATTATGATCGACATTGACCATTTCAAACGCATAAACGACACCTTCGGTCATTTAAGCGGTGACGAGGCACTACGTCATATAGCAAGCACATTTCAAACGCACAAACACGATTCAGATATCATCATACGCTGGGGCGGAGAAGAGTTTCTCATACTGGTTAAGTTGTCCGATGCAAGTCATTGCGTCGATAATATGGCAGCAATCGCTGAGCACTACCGTAGTGTTATAGAAAACCACCCTTTGCCAATGTACAGCGGTAAAGTAACGATCACCATCAGTGGTGGGGTCAGTTGTTATAACGGCCAAACATTGTTGGAAATGATCAATGAAGCCGATAATTTGCTATATAAAGCGAAATCGTTAGGCAAAAACCAAATGTGTGTTCATTGACAATATGATGTCTAGAGCTATTGCCGATGGTTTTATATGGGGAGTAGAGTCATTCGTACAAGCAAGATAGAGGCTATTCATCGATACTACAGAAAAATCCCCACCTATCACCCAATATGAATATTTTACTGCACGATATTGACTAATCGTTATGCGCGTCAACATGTCACGGTTAAGGAGTAATATATAGCAGATGGAAGTTTAAGGCATACTTAAAACTAGAAAGGATCTAAGTGTGATGCTTAGATCCCTTGTATTTATATTAGAAACTTAAACGGGACTGACGTTTTCTGCTTGTGGTCCTTTTTGACCAACGGTAATAGTAAAGCTTACACGTTGACCATCGGTTAGGTTACGGTGACCTTCACCAACAATAGCGGAAAAATGTACGAATACATCTTTGCCTCCATCTTCAGGTGTAATGAAACCAAATCCTTTATCTTGATTGAACCACTTTACCGTTCCGTTTACTTTATCACTCATAATCTTACTCTTGCTTTAGTCTGAAAGTTGCTAACCAATTGCAACATAAACAAATTAGCGAAAGAGTCATAGACAAGCTAATGAAGTTTCTGTGAATGTGATGCTCGTATGGTTGTATATCACATTTTATGTGTTTACTTGGTAAATGAAATGTTGGATATGTGGTTCATTGAAAGGTGACACTGTTACATTTCAGTCCGATTACGGCCATTTTGTTTTGCTTTATAGAGTGCTTTGTCAGCCATTTTGATAACGTCTTCGGGTTTGTTTGCTGACTGATTATCAGCCACACCAATGCTGATGGTAATCGAAACTATATTTGATGAGGTTTTTTTCGCCCGTTTTTTGGAACCGGTTTTATCATCTTTCGGTCTGCCATCCGTATCGCGTATCGACATTTGATATTGTTCGATGTCATGGCGCAACGCTTCTAAGTATTCGTAGGCTTGTTGGCTATCTTTGCCTTTAAAGATGACCGTGAATTCTTCACCACCATAACGATATACACGAGCTTTACCCTGTACAAGCAATAGACGACTGGCAACCAATTTTAGAACATCATCGCCAGTATCATGCCCATAACGGTCGTTAAACTGTTTGAAGTGATCGACATCAAGCATCGCAATTGCGTATTTACGTCCCACATATTTCAAATCAAGATCCAACGCATGTCGGCCTGGAATATTGGTTAAGCGATCAATGAACGCCATCTGATGTCCGGTTGAAATAAGGTATAAAATCAATAAAATGCCAGCTAAAGAGAACAGGGTGCTCGAGATGTAGTTGATATGAAAAAAGATGAAAGTAACCGCGCAAAGCAGAATACTAGCGTAGATGCTCACATCCAAAATTCGGTTTCGTGTCAGCACTAAAATGGCTGAAATTCCAATTAGAGCAATAAGATATAAAACCAATAGGATAGGTAACTTCGATAGTTGTGGTATCGCAATAAGAAAAGAGTCGCTGAAATCTTTAAATCCACCATCACTCACGTATAGCAAGATGATACTGGCCCAAAGAATAAACAACGCCAATATTGCGAGATAAAGTCCGAATGTTTTACTTAAAACGGTCGCATTGCCCCCTAGTGCATGGGGAATGAAGCATGATATCGGTAGTAAAATGCTGAGCAGTGACAATTCAAGAAACGTACTTCCTAAAGATAATGGCATTTGTAAACGCCACTGTATGATTGCGTAGCCCACTAGCATTGCCATGGAAATCATGGCTAAACGTCCTTGCTTGAAAATATGGCCTAATGCTATCGCTACCGTAAATAATATGTACGGTAAGTTTTCGGCAAATCCGCTATTTGCCTTAGTGATAAGGATGACGTTTTCCATTCCCAAAGACACAATCGTCAATAAGACTATCGGGAAACCACAACGAAACCAATGAGATGACACTAAACTCGATGACATTTAATAATACGATGCTAGCTTATAAGACAGAAGAAAAACTGATAACAAGGTGATTAGCATACTTTTATTTAATGGATTGCCAAGCTTTTTACTAAACTTAGATAATAAAAGCGAGTGTCTGAGCAAATATCACACACTGAAATATACGATCTGTTGGATAAAAGAGTTACCGTAGACTAAGTTATTGGTACTACAACAATTAAGTCAAAACTTAACCAGTATAAAATTTAAGGGGCGTAACGATGCAAATAAGTGCCGATGTTCATAACTACATGGAAACGCTAGTAGGGAGAGTGCTTGCGGAAGACTTTTATATTGAACGCTTTAATAACGAACAGTTGGCAGACTTAGCATGCTTGGCCTTAGGTCAACTACGACCAATTTATATAAGACACGATATTGATTTTTTATCTGCATTGCCTGAAGAAAGGTTAGTCGAACTTAAGGATAATGCTCGGATTGCTGTTGAATCTGCGCAAAGCTTGATCATCAATGACCGACGTCAACATCGGGAAGATGCTATCCCTGTTATTGTCGGTCAATTGAGATTTGATGACGATATTGAATTAGAATGGTTCGAGAAGCCACTTATTGAATCGAACAAACGATAAAGGAGTAAATGTGGGTTTTTTATCGCGTTTATTTGGTAGTTCCAAAAAACAAGCCGTTGAAACAGCGGCAGAACCAATCGAATACAAAGGTTTTTTAATTTATCAAGCAGCCATTGCAGAGTCTGGGCAATACCGAGTCGCAGGCCGAATTGAGAAAGAAATTGGTGGAGAGTTGCATAGCCACCGATTTATTCGTTCAGATGTACTTTCTAATCGCAATGATGCTGATGAGCTAATGTTAAAAAAATCACAAATGTTTATTGATCAAATGGGTGACAAAATCTTTTCTTAACGGGTATACCCTTCCTATTTGAAGTTGCAGCGGTGTTGGCTACGTTCACTCACTTGCCGTTCACTCACTTGCCGCCTACCTACAACTCCAAGTAGTTTAGGTATAAATCTTCGTTCAACAGTATGCAATTTGATAAAAATCATAATCATTAGAGCCATAAGTCGATACTCTTATGGCTCTTTATTTATGAGAAGCATGGCTAATTTACTGTTTTTATAGAAATTTGTAACAGGTGGTTTGACCTCTGCTTTGTTGAAGTACCATTGTTTTTTGGTGGCTTAACTACGACAATCGGTGGTTTCTCACAGTTATATGTAATAACACTTTGTTTATTTATTACAAAAAGCTTGCAGTTAGGCGAGCGGTTAGATAAAAACAGAATAATCATTGTGCCAATAGTCAAGGAATAACTATGCAAATTGGTGTACCAAAAGAAACACTTGCGGGTGAAACGCGAGTTGCTGCTTCGCCGAGTTCGGTAGCGCAGTTAATCAAGTTAGGGTTTGATGTCTCCATCGAAACACAAGCTGGTGCTTTAGCCAGTTTTGATGACGCTGCTTTTGAAGCGGCAGGAGCAAGCATTGTATCAGCACAGGATGTTTGGAATTCAGATCTGATTCTAAAAGTTAATGCCCCTATTGTTGATGCTGAAAAAGGCATTGATGAAATTGCATTGCTCAAAGAAGGGACAAGTTTGATCAGTTTTATCTGGCCTGCGCAAAACCCTGAATTGATGGAGCAATTATCAAGCAAAAAGATCAATGTGCTTGCAATGGACTCTGTACCACGTATCTCTAGGGCTCAGGCATTAGACGCCCTATCATCAATGGCAAATATTGCCGGTTACCGAGCAGTTGTAGAAGCTGCGCATGAGTTTGGCCGTTTCTTTACTGGTCAAATTACGGCAGCTGGTAAGGTTCCACCTGCAAAAGTCTTGGTAGCAGGTGCCGGTGTGGCTGGTTTGGCTGCCATTGGTGCTGCTGGTAGCCTTGGTGCTATTGTTCGTTCATTCGATGTTCGTCCAGAAGTAAAAGAGCAAGTGCAGTCAATGGGTGCCGAATTTTTGGAAGTCGACTTCCAAGAAGCTTCTGGTTCAGGTGATGGCTACGCGAAAGAAATGTCTGACGAGTTCAATAAGAAAGCGGCAGAACTCTACGCAGCACAAGCTAAAGACGTTGACATCATCATTACTACCGCATTAATTCCTGGTCGTCCAGCGCCTAAGTTAATCACCAAAGAAATGGTTGATAGCATGAAAGCAGGTAGTGTTATTGTTGACCTTGCGGCAGCCAATGGTGGTAACTGCGAATACACAGTTGCAGATCAAGTGATTACTACGGCTAATGGTGTGAAAGTTGTCGGTTATACTGACATGGTTGGCCGCTTGCCAACCCAGTCTTCTCAGCTTTATTCAACTAACTTGGTCAACTTACTGAAGCTACTATGCAAAGAAAAAGATGGCACCATCAACATTGATTTTGACGATGTTGTACTTCGTGGTGTTACGGTAGTGAAAGAGGGTGAAATCACCTGGCCAGCGCCACCTATTCAAGTTTCTGCACAACCTCAAGCAAAACCAGCTGCTGCAGTTAAACCAGAACCGAAAAAAGAAGAACCAACATCACCACTTAAGAAAGTCGTAGCGCTTGCTGCTGGGGTTGGGGCGTTTGCGTGGATAGCTTCAGTGGCGCCTGCTGCGTTTCTAAGCCATTTTACTGTTTTCGTTTTAGCCTGTGTTGTTGGTTATTACGTGGTATGGAACGTAACTCACTCTCTGCATACGCCATTAATGTCAGTAACCAATGCCATATCAGGCATCATTGTGGTCGGTGCATTGTTACAGATAGGTCAGGGCAGTGGCGTTGTTACTTTCTTGTCATTTATCGCCGTTCTAATTGCAAGCATTAACATTTTTGGTGGCTTTACAGTAACCAAACGTATGCTTGAAATGTTCCGTAAAGACTAAGGGAGTAATATATGTCTGCAGGATTAGTACAAGCCGCATATATTATTGCTGCTATATTTTTCATCATGAGTTTAGCTGGTTTATCCAAGCAGGAATCGGCAAGAGCTGGTAACTACTATGGTATTACTGGTATGGCGATCGCGCTGATTGCGACTATCTTCAGCCCTGGAGCGGAAGGTTTCGCTTGGGTGATACTTGCTATGGTTATTGGTGGCGGTATTGGTATTCATTTCGCTAAGAAAGTAGAAATGACCGAAATGCCTGAGCTAGTAGCCATATTACATAGCTTTGTCGGTATGGCCGCAGTACTGGTTGGTTACAACAGCTACATCGATGCGCCAGTAGTGCTTGATCACGCTGAGCATGTTATCCACTTGGTTGAAGTCTTCCTCGGGGTATTTATCGGTGCAGTAACCTTTACAGGTTCAATTGTTGCGTTTGGTAAACTTCGTGGAATCATTTCATCATCTTCACTTAATTTACCTCATAAACATAAGTTGAATTTAGCTGCCATCGTTATTTCGGCGTTGCTAATGGTCTACTTTGTTAAGCAAGACGGTAGTATGTTTGCACTATTGCTGATGACCTTGATTGCTTTTGCCTTTGGTTACCATTTAGTTGCATCGATTGGTGGTGCAGATATGCCAGTTGTGGTTTCTATGTTGAACTCATACTCTGGTTGGGCAGCAGCAGCAGCAGGCTTTATGCTAGCGAATGATCTATTGATCGTAACAGGTGCGTTGGTTGGTTCGTCTGGTGCCATTCTTTCTTACATTATGTGTAAAGCAATGAACCGCTCATTTATTAGCGTTATTGCCGGTGGTTTTGGTCAAGATGTCGTGGTAAGTGCTGACGTGGAATACGGCGAACACCGTGAAGCGAGTGCGGAAGACGTTGCTGAAATGCTCAAAAACTCTAAGTCAGTTATTATCACTCCAGGGTATGGCATGGCGGTTGCTCAAGCACAATATCCAGTTCATGAAATTACTGAAAAACTTCGCGCTCAAGGTATTAAAGTTCGTTTTGGTATTCACCCAGTCGCGGGTCGTTTACCTGGCCACATGAACGTGTTACTCGCTGAAGCAAAAGTGCCTTATGATATCGTTCTTGAAATGGATGAAATTAATGATGACTTTGCCGAAACCGATACGGTACTGGTGATCGGTGCAAACGATACAGTTAACCCTGCAGCGTTAGAAGATCCA
Source organism: Vibrio sp. 1180_3 (assembly GCF_029478545.1). NCBI lineage: Bacteria > Pseudomonadati > Pseudomonadota > Gammaproteobacteria > Vibrionales > Vibrionaceae > Vibrio > Vibrio sp. 1180_3. The sequence goes on along the minus strand of NZ_SJFM01000030.1, from coordinate 38,643 downwards.
AGCAGTCCTATTGCAGGTATGCCAGTATTAGAAGTATGGAATGCACAAAACGTCATTGTCTTTAAACGTTCAATGAATACTGGTTACGCTGGCGTGCAAAACCCACTATTCTTTAAAGAGAATACGCACATGCTCTTTGGTGATGCTAAAGAGAGCGTAGACGCGATATCTAAAGCGTTGTAATCTTTAACGATGCAAAAGAAGCCAGCCTATTGCTGGCTTCTTTTTTTTAACCATTATCATTACTGACATTGATATAACATATCTAATGTATTGCTAGCAGATAATGATCTACAATTTTACCATTCAACCATTTGATGAATATACAACTTGTTTAAAGCGATCAATCAATTTTTATGGGTCATCTTCACCCTGTTGCCAATTTATACTTATGCAGATTCGTTGCCTGAACGGATCGACCTATTTGTATCGCTTTTTGACTACGATTCTGCCAGTGTTAGTTATGACATTCGGATCTTGCAAGCAGAATACCCGACGCGCCTTTTAACACCAGAATCTATGCTACCCCAAACCGCTGAATACCCATTAAAAGATATTCAACTGTTGTATAAATTATCACAAAGTTGCACTGGTAAATTACCTCTTAGCCCATTGATTACTGAACCTTTAGTTTTTACTCGAGCGCTTTGCAAAGGCACAAAATTGACGCAAAGGTGGTTTGCTCGCAGTGCTCTAATTCATCCTGGCGGGGGGAGTTATGCAGCACGTTATATTGGTAAACACCCGGATAGTACTGCCGATTTGCAGAAATATATGCATATACAAGAACGACCAAAAGCTAGCCATGACACTCTACTTGGTCGTTTGCAAAGCATGAATGAAGAGACCATTACCGCACTTATTGCTGGCTCGACCATGTTCGTAGAGAACAAAGATCTCTGGCTGCGAAAAGGGGATGAATATTACATTTTCGATGAAGATATATGGTTAGATAATGCTAGTAAGGCTGGCCTTAGCTATGCCATGTCTTCACAAAATTCTACCTGCTTTGTGCAAAGAGGAAATATCTGCTGGGATGTAGAAGATCACTCTAACATTTTGCGCATAAGCATGGTGGTACTTGTTATCGCCAATATTATGCTCGTTTTAGGGTGGTCGGCTTATCGCTGGAATTCAAAACGGCAAGAAATGAAAAGTCGCATGTTAGTGCTACAGATTCTAACTCATGAGCTGCGCACTCCTATTGCTAGTTTGTCACTAACGGTTGAAGGTTTTCGACGAGAATTTGAACAGTTACCCGCTTCTGTTTATGATGAATTTAGGCGACTTTGTGAAGATTCAAGACGTTTGAGGCAATTAGCCGAAGCAAGTAAAGATTATTTGCAGTCCGATAACAAACCTCTTGCAACAGACTGGGTTCTTTCTGTAGAAGAGTGGTTACAATATAAAGTTGAAGAAGAGTTCAAAGAAGTGATTGAGCTCGAGATAAACAAAGACATAGCAGCTAAACTGAATGTGTATTGGCTGGGGACTTGTATCGATAATTTGATCCGAAATGCCATAAAATATGGTGTTGCACCGATTAAATTGCAGGTTATAACAAATAAAAGTTCCATTACGATAAAAGTCACTGACCAAGGTCAACTGACCAATAAAGACTGGCGAAGTGTACGTAAACCATTTGTGAGTAAAAGTGGCCTTGGTTTAGGCCTCACGATTGTAGAATCCATGGTTGGTCGGATGGGTGGTAAAATGAAGCTTATTGGACCACCAACCACATTTATATTGGAGATCCCCTGTGAAACAGACATTGCTTCTCGTTGAAGATGATAAAAACCTAGCTGACGGTTTACTGGTTAGCCTTGAGCAAGCTGGGTATGACTGTTTACATGCAGAAACGATTGCAGAAGTTAAGCAGCATTGGGATAGTGCTGATCTGGTTATTTTAGATAGACAGCTACCGGATGGCGACTCTGTTCAATCACTGCCGGAATGGAAAAAGATTAAAGAGGTTCCCGTCATTTTGTTAACTGCCTTGGTTACTGTGAAAGATAAAGTGGCAGGACTCGATGCAGGAGCAAATGATTATCTAACCAAACCTTTTGCTGAAGCCGAGCTGTTTGCTCGCATCCGCGCACAACTTAGATCTCCTGAAGGTGAAGGGCAAGATGATGCTAAAGTTGTCACCCCAAATTTAGTTATCGATAAGTCAACTCGCGAAGTCTTTTATAAAGATGAATCGATAACCTTAACTCGCACTGAATTTGATCTGTTGTTATTTTTGGCCAATAATTTAGGGCGTGTATTCACCCGCGACGAATTACTTGATCACGTTTGGGGATATAATCATTTCCCTACCACACGAACCGTGGATACGCATGTATTGCAATTAAGACAAAAGCTTCCTGGCTTAGAAATTGAAACACTACGCGGCGTCGGTTATAAGATGAAAGCGTAATGTTTCAATTACGAAGCGTTTTACTTGGCACACTAGCTTTTAGTGTGCCAATAACAGTGCAAAGTGATGAGTGGTTTGATAAAAACACACCACTCACCCAAGCACACCAGCACTTGCTGAACAATGACTTACAAGCCATGTTTGATTCTTTGGTCGAAGTTTGGCAGCTCGAACAAAATCGCAACATCAAGAGCCATCTTAATGATCTATTAATCCAATCATTAACTACTGATTGTGGTAAAGGTTTAGACAAGCGCCCACTACCTGAATGGCTCAAATCTATCACTATAAATCGCCAAGATATTCAAAGCCCTGGCCGAGATGCCTATCGTGTCGCCGTTGATGTTACATCAATCAACACTCTTGATAGCGTCGAACTAACAGAGTGGGTGGATAAACCTATTTCCAATGTCAATTCAGTCGATTCATATAACAATGGCAAGGATAGGAAAGAGCTTCGCTATGTTAAACGCTACGATTTAAACAGCAAACTCAGTATGGGTCTATACCGCCTTGATATAACCGCCAGTGATCAACAGTCTTGGAGTGCATGGGTTATTATAGGTGAGCCTAAAGCAAGACAAGTCGTCCGCTGGGCTTCAAAAGATGAGTGGCAAATTGAAAAAAAAGCGCTACTAAATCCATACTGCCCATTACCTGAGCTGAATGTATCACTCTATGATTATGTCGATGGACAGTATTCTAAGTTGTGGAGCAAAAGTTACGTGTCTGAATATCCAAACTCTTTAGAGGTGACGAATTTGTCCTCCGATAGATATGTATTGGCGGTAACAATGACTAGTCAGCGTTGGCAAGGTCCGATCACGATTGAGCAATCTCAAGTTATCAGTAAAACATATGATGTTTCTGTAGATGAATAACTAAAGATAATAGACAATAGGTCGTTATAGACTTAAAGGAATTAATACGTTTATAACACTATGAAAAAATTCATCAAAATACTGCCATTAACAATCGCGCTGACACCTTCTTTAGCAGTAGCGGCAAATTATGCCATTGAAGCCAGGGGCGATGCGATGGGTGGCGTTGGGGTTGTATCTGCTAATTTTCTAACCGCACCTTTTTATAACCCAGCTTTGGTAGCCATTTATCGCCGTAACGATGATGCAGGAATGATACTTCCAAGCATTGGTATTTCCTACAATGATGAAGACAAAATGGTGGATGATTTAGATAGCATATCTAGTATGCTAGATAATAAAAACTATCAAGATCTTCAGAAAACCTTAGACAATTTAGAAGGCGACAGCTTAAAAGCTGAAATTGGTGGTGTTGTTGCGTTTGCCATTCCGAATCAATTTATAGCAGCCAATCTGTTTGCAAAAGCATACACTGAAACTTTTGTTACTCCTGATATCTATACCGGTGGTAGTACCTCTGTCGAAAACGCAGAATTAAGCGCTGTAAATGCGGTGTCTGTTGGGGTAACTGAAATTGGGTTATCGTTAGCCAAATATCAAACATTTTTAGGTCAACACATTGCATTTGGTGTAACGCCAAAACTGCAACGAATCTACACTTATGTATATTCAGCAAGTGTGACTGATTATGATATTAAAGATGTAAGAGACAGTAGCCAAGGCGAAACCATATTCAACCTTGATGCGGGTGCATTATGGTTTTATGGACCACTTCGCGTTGGTTTCTCGGCAACCAACCTTATTCAGCGTGATATCAATACGCAGTCGTATACTAAAACACTGACAAGTAAGACTTCCGGACAAACAAGAGACATTAATCTTGGCTACGCATACCAAATGCGCCCATTGTATACCGTTGGTATTGGCCTAGTTGCCGATTATGCAACATTAAGTGTTGATTACGATCTTAATGAAGAAAAGCGTTATACAAACTTTGAAGACAACACACAAATGATCCGCATTGGTGGTGAAATTGACATTTTACGTCAATTAAAACTAAGGGCAGGGTACAACAAGAATTTAGCATACGACAATTTGGATGGCACCATTACCGCAGGTATAGGAATATCACCTTTAAACCTTTTTCAGTTGGATTTGGGTGCAAGTTACACTAATGAAAATGCTATGGGTGCATACATAAATTTCCTTGCTAGTTATTAACGCAGTCTTTATAGTCAGGCTCCTCAACATCAGGAGCCTTTTTTATGTTTGACGATCTCCCTACGTTATCCCACCAAGAACAGCAAGAAGCCGTTGAAAAAATCCAGCAGTTAATGACCCAAGGTATCAGTACCGCAGAAGCGATAAAAATTGTTGCTACTGAAATCAGAGCAGAAAAAGCGGCAGAAAATAAAGAATAACGATAACAGGGCACTTATTTAGTGCCTTTTTTGCGCCTATCTCAAATCCACCTCAGAAAAACCCCATCTAAAAAATCAATACAATCTATTTTCAATGTCCATATAACAAATAAAAACAATAGGTTACCGAAGAACAAAACACCAGCGAGCTATTCTGACAACTGGTGGGTGTAATAAAATTACAGAAGTAAGTTCTTCCGTCATTCTAGTTAATTGCGAGGTAGTGGATAATGCCACATCGAGACACTGTCACTTTAAAAGTAAAACAAGCAATCAACTTCAAGTTATTTGGGTATATACTGAACTCAGTACGCCAGAGAGTAATAAGTTGACCTTAAGTGTTGGGGTTACGTCACTTAAGGTTGATGATGATAATATTGACAACATTCTGCACCGTGCAGATCAGCTTCTATACAAAACGAAAAGCAAATAAATAACCAGTAAAGACTTTGAAGTAATTACACGGGCGTTAGCGAACCATTACTAAATTGCATCTACAACTGCAGTGCGCATTATATGTGTTATGTTAAATGTTGAGTGGGAGTAATATTGTACACCACCTCTTCTTTACACTTCTCGCATTGTGTCATTAAACATAAACCCATTTACCATAAAATACTTAATAGTCATATAGTTACCATTTTAACTATATGACTATATGACTATATGACTATTAATCTGAAAAGATCCAACATCAAAAATCCCAAAGTATGACTTTGGGATTTGAGTTATTTAGTCAGTCTTCATCATCTAATGGTACAAGTTTTGTGTTGCCACCATGATACTTCTCTCGTTGTTTTTGGATTAATGCATAGAAACCAGGGATCAAACATGTTCCCGCAAGAAGCACACATAGTAGTCCACCGATAAGTGATATACCGAGAGAGTTTTGACTGACATGCCCAGCCCCCGAAGCAAAAATCAGAGGGAAAATACCTAAGATAAATGACCACGATGTCATATTCACGGCACGAAAACGTAATTTACCACCATGAACCGCGGCTTCATCAATAGCAATATCTTTCTCTTCTCGCTCCATTTTTGCGAACTCTACTATTAAGATAGCATTCTTTGCAGCTAATGCTATCAGCAGGACTAGACCGATTTGAGCATACAAATTCAATGGCATTCCCATTAGGTTAAGAGCTAAGAATGAACCTAAGGTTGCAATCGGCACCACTAAAATGATGGCTAACGGAATACTCCAACTTTCATACTGTGCCACCATAAACAAATAGATGAAAATGAGCGCAAGCGCAAAAGCAAAAATGGCTTGGTTGCCCGCGAGAACTTCCTGATAGGCCATACCTGTCCATTCGTATTGGTAACCTTGCGGCAATACTTGAGCAGCAACTCGCTCCATCGCAGCAATAGCATCACCACTGGAGTAACCCGGAGCAGGTTGACCTTGGATAATCGCGCTGCGGTACATGTTATAGCGCCATGCCACATCCGGTTCAAACACTTGTGTATGACTAACTAGTGTACTTAACGGAATCATTGTTCCATTAGCAGAGCGCACATGGAACTGCTCAAGGTTTTCCATGCTATTACGATGTTCACTATCAGCTTGCATTGTCACACGGAAATTTTTACCAAACATAGTAAAGTCATTAACGTAAACTGAGCCTAAGTTACCCTGTAGCGTTTGAAATATTGAGGATAAAGGAATACCTAACTGTTTTGCCTTTTCACGGTCAATATCCACATAATAGTGAGGAACGTTGGCTCGGAATGTACTAAATGTATAAGCAATTTCAGGTTGTTGATTAGCAGCCTGAAGCATTTCACCCATTACCATCGCTAAATCGGTACGGCTACGACCCAATGTATCTTCCAGTACAAATTCAAATCCGGAAGCGGCTCCCATGCCAGGCACTGCAGGAGGCCCCATTGCAAATACAACCGCGTGTGGTATTTCCAAAGCGGCACGGCCATTAATCCGCGACGAAATTGCAGCTGCTGAATGATCGCCAGCTAGGCTGTTGCGCATATCCCAACTGTGTAATTTAACAAACAGAGATGCCCCGTTTGATGCAGCGGCACCAGTCATGAATGAATAGCCATTGGCAACGGTAACGCCATCAACCCCCTGCTCTTCTTCAAGAATTTGCATCAGTTGTGAAGTCACTTCTTCCGTTCGAGATAAAGAAGCAGAGTCAGGTAATTGAACATTGACTAATAATATTCCCTTATCTTCCTGTGGAACGAAAGCAGTTGAAGTATTTTTAGCAAAGAACGAGACAGCAGCAAGTGCAAGTAGGAAGAAAGTAATCAGCAGTAAAGATTTTTTAACCAAGAAACCTGCAATTTGACCGTAGCCTTGTGTCACTTTGTCTAAGCCTCGGTTAAAAGCCTTAAACCAACTTGCCGTATTTTCACCGCCTTGTTTCAGAACCAGTGAACACAGCGCAGGAGACAGAGTTAGTGCATTAATCGATGAAATAACAACTGAAATACAGATAGTTAATGCGAACTGTCGATACATGATACCTGTGATACCGGGTAGCATGGCGACAGGAAGAAATACCGCAAGTAATACAAGCGTTGAAGTGATAATTGGGCCTGTTACCTCCTTCATTGCGATAAGCGTTGCCTTACGCGGAGACATCGTTGGATCTTTAGCCATTGTTGTATCTACGTTTTCAATCACCAAAATAGCGTCATCAACAACAATACCAATGGCTAAAATAAGACCAAACAAAGTCACAGTATTAATCGTGAAGCCGGTAGTTTGCATAATGGCAAATGTACCAATCAATGAGACTGGAATGGCAAAAACGGGAATCAGGGTTGCGCGTGCGCTACCCAAAAATAAGTAAGTGACGGCAATAACCAGTAATATCGCTTCGATCAGCGTTTTAACCACACCTTTGATAGATTCAGCAACAAACACGGTTGTGTCATAACTGGTTTCAAAGGCCATGCCATCTGGAAAATTATGGCTAAGTTGTTGTAACAACGCCATAACGGCTTTACCGCTTTCCAACGCGTTGGCGTCTGATTGTAATGATAATGCAACGATCGATGCTTCTTGGCCTCGGAATGTACCGTTACCATCATAGAATTTTTTGCCTAATTCAACCCGTGCGACGTCCTTCAAGTAAACCGTAGAGCCATCAGGATTCGAACGCAAAATAACATTTTCAAACTCACCGACACTTTCCAAACGCCCTTTTGTTACCAGATTAAACTGCACCTCTTGAGCACTACTATATGGAGCAGCGCCAATACGCCCCGCTGCAACTTGCACATTCTGCTCAGTTAAAGCGGATTGAATATCGGACGTTGTTAATTTTAAATTAGCCATTTTTTCTGGGTTAAGCCAAATACGCATTGCATATTCGCCCCCACCAATGACATTAACCTCACTAATACCTTTTACACGTGCGAGTTGATCTTTAACGTTAAGGTTGATGTAGTTAATCAGAAATTGGTCGTCATATTTTCCATCCGGTGAATAGAAATTGAGTACCATTAACAGATCTGGCGAACGTTTTTTCACGGTGACGCCAGCCATTCTCACTTCTTGTGGAAGCTTGGACTCGATCTGAGCAACACGGTTTTGGACGTTAACTTGTGCCATATCAGGGTCAGTACCAACATCGAATGTCACGTTTAGGCTGTACGAGCCATCATTGGCACTTTTCGAGGACATGTAGATCATGTTCTCGACACCGTTTACTGACGTCTCTATGGGGTCAGCAATAGCTTGTTCGACAACTTCGGCACTTGCACCAGTATAAAACGCCGTCACGCTAACAGATGGCGGGCTGATCTTCGGATATTCAGCGACGGGTAAAATAGCCAGGGATATCGCCCCTGCTAAAGTAAGAATAATAGATATGACCAATGCAAACTTAGGTCTTTGAATAAAGAAACGACTTAACATTTCGCCTCCTTATTGATTGGTCGTTGTTGGCGTTTGAGTACGAACTTCAACACCATTGCGGACACGTTGTAGACCTTGGGTGATCACCACATCATTAAGTGATAGGCCTTGATTGATGCTAATACCTTGCTCAACTTGAGGCCCCAAGTCGACATTGCGACGTTCTGCAATATTATCGTCTGACATCACCATAACAAAATCACCCTCTAGGTCTGTTTGGACTGCACGACGTGGGATAACGATAACATTTTTAGCAACGCTTTCACGAAGGTTGATTTTGATGTGTTGGCCGGGAAGAAGTCGCTGCTCGGGGTTGGGAATAACGGCACGCATATCAATAGTGCCAGTATCTAGATTGATTCGATTGCCTAAGTAATTTAGCTGACCTAAATAAGGATATTGCTCGCCATTCTCGAGTTCAAGTAGCACTTCAACACCATTCGCTTGCGTTGCGCCATCACCTTTAATTTTATCCATACCTAAGGCAATACGCTCTCGTTCACTAACACTAAAAGCCGTATTGATAGGATCTAAGCTCACAAGCGTAGCCAAAATGCCCGTTGATGCAGAAACTAAATCACCAGAACTAACTTTACTATCACTAATACGGCCATTAAAAGGGGCCCGTATTTGAGTGTATGAAAGATTAACTTCAGCGAGCTTTAGCTTTGCTTTTGCCGCTTCTAATTCAGCTCGCCCACCATGTAATGCCGCCGTTAATGCATCAAATTCAGATTGCGAAATGCTACCACGCGGAAGGAGTTCATTGCCTCTCACATGGTCAAGCTGTGCTTTTTTAAGTACGGCATTAGCTTGCGCTACGGCCGCTTTTGCACTTGCTAGCTGAGCTTCAAATGACGATGGCTCGATGGTGTACAACAAATCACCCTTTTCGACCAGTTGTCCCTCTTTGAAATGACGGGCCTGCAAGTAACCAGAAACGTGAGCAGTAATATTTGTGTCTTCTATCGCTTCGATACGGCCAATATAAGATTTACTTTGTTGATGTTCGACAAGGATAACCCGTTGTGTTTCAACAAGTGGCAATGGTGTTTGGGTTTGAATGTTTTCCGTTTCACCGCACCCAACTAAGATGAGTGTTGTAGCAATAAGTGCCGCAAGTGGTTTCTTTTGCATTATTTATAATCTTATTAGAACATGATTCGTTAAAAATACAGCAAGCATACCGCTTGATTTGTCAGAAAAATTAAAGAAGATAAAAAGGAAGTGTTTCAAACTGTAACTCGATGAAAATATAAGAAAACATCGTGATAAAAGCACAGTAAATGTTGCTTTGTTGTTTCGCTCTCGATAATTTGCTCACACGAGAGATACATGGAGTTTAAACAGTGAGCGCTAAGAAAATAAGAGGGATCATCATTTAGAAATGACAAGCAAGTTCTAGCTAGTGAGAGGATGAGCTTTAAATATTCCCCCAATCACATTGTTTATCATACTCATGGGGGCTATTGTTCTATTTAAGCATCAACCACCAGATAGCTTAACGATTAAACCTTTCTTTTCGAGGTGAACCTTCACCTTATCTCGCACATCACCTTGTATTTCGATGTCGCCATCTTTCACTGAACCGCCACATCCACATACTTTTTTCAATTCTGCTGCCAATAATTTTAATGGTGCATCATCCAAGTCTAGTCCGGTAATTATGCTCACGCCTTTACCTTTTCGGCCTTTGGTTTGGCGATGAATTCTGACAATACCATCACCTTTCGGCCGTTCTACTTTCTCAGGTTCTGATTTAATACGACCTAAATCAGTTGAATATACAAGCGTCATAAATTATTACTTCTTCATTTGTTCTGCTTTTTGCTTTGCTAGCAAAAAAGCTTCGATATGTTTTTGAATAGCCACTTTAGAACCTTTGATTAAGCGACCATTAAAAAAGCAATACCAAGCGTTAGCTTCACCGGTATCGTTTTTAAGAGTAAATCCACCAAATTGTTCTTGGTGCCCAGAGGTTACATTCCGTTTTTGTCCAACAGAATTGAATTCACGCGGGTCAATAATAGATGCTGTATCACACCACCAGTCTATGCTTTTTTTCACCGCAGCAAGGTTTCCAGTCAAAACATGGTTTTTAATTTTCACTTGCCATATTTCAGTGGAATTAGGAGCCGATTTAAGGTTAAAACCTCGATATATCGAAATAGCCATATTTTATCTGGTCTTTTAATTGTGGTTAATTAAATAATAATTGTATCTACGCCGTTATCAAGTATATTTATTGATAATTTTTGTTGTTATAGTGCATTAAGATGAGAAAAAACATTCCCGTCATCACAGATCCTATTATTTTAAAACAAAAGCTTAGTGAATTTTCTTCACCCATTCGTTTAGAGCAGTTCCAACAACTAGTACAAAATCAATATTCCAGAAATTCTTTACTCGCGATGACAAAAGATTGGAATCACTTTGTTTCTTTCTGTATTTCCAAGCATGTATCTTCTTTGCCAGCGTCAGTGGCAGCGGTTAGGCAATTTATTGAATATGAAGCAAGAGCTCGCAAATACTCGACCATAAGACGTTACGCGGTCACCATTGGTATCATGCACTCATTACTCTCTTTAAATGATCCAACCACAAATCGTAAAGTTCAGATGTCACTTGCAAACCTCAGACTAGAGAAGTTAGATGACGCAAAACAAGCAATGCCATTTACCCAAAAGCATCTATTCGCCTTGGATGAGCGACTCTCACGTTCTGAATATAAAAAAGATATCCGAGATCTCGCTATTTATTACGTGATGTTTGAATGCGTGCTCAAACGAGGAGAACTTAAATTCTTCGAGCGTGAACAAATCAGTATAGATAATGAGTTAGCCATAACAGTACATGTTGGGGAAGCAAACTATTCTCTTTCCGATAGGGCTTCATTAGCGCTTAATCGTTGGCTGACAATTGTTAACAGAAATGAAGGTATTGTTTTTTGCTCTATAGATCGTCACGGTAATATTTCTTCAAAATCGCTCAATGATGCGTCGATTTTTCGTATTTTGCGTAATGCAGGTAAACAGCTAGGTCTGATGAACCTAAAATTTTCAGGCCAATCGACACGAATAGGAGCGGCGCAAGAATTAGCGAAGCAAGGTTATAAGATGAGAGATATTCAACAATTTGGACGGTGGTTAAGCCCTGCGATGCCAGCCCAATATATTGGTAAAACTCACACCGCAGAACAGGAGAAAATGAAATTTAAAACGATTAAACCTTGGTTTTGAGTGACGTTGTCACGCAGTTTGCAAGGAATTCATGAAAACAATGGCCGTTATGTTCCAGCATTTTCGGGAACATTGAAATCGGAGTCATGCCTGGGAAGGTATTGACTTCATTTAGATAAATTGCACCATCGGCCGTTAAAAAGAAATCAATTCGAGATAAGTGTCTTAACTTCATATGCGTAAACACTTTTTCTGCACAATGCCTTATCGATGCTAACTGCTGATCCGTAAGATTTTTTGCTTCAATTTCCGTCATTGAATGGCTATCTGCACTGTATTTTTCTTCATAAGTATAAAACGCATCTTCTGGAGCAATCACTTCTCCTGGTTTAGATAAATACAGAACATCATCAATTTGGTAAGCCGCAACTTCTAGTTCACGTGGTTTGAGTGCCTTTTCAACCAGCACCTGCTCTGAATAACTGAATGCAGAATCAATCGCTGTAGCTAACTGCTGAACATTTGTGACCTTGTAACATCCAACCGATGAACCTTGCCGTGCAGCTTTTACAAATATGGCGCCCCACTCTGATAATGCTTTTTCGCATTGCTGATAAGCTTGGGCATTGTTGTCAGTCAAAAATAAATAAGGCGTATTTGGGATGCCCAGAGCGTCATACCACAGCTTGGAAGTGATTTTATTAAAGCTGTTAGAGCTGGCTTCAGGACCACAGCCTAGATAAGGAATGCCAGCTAATTCAAGCATGGATTGAATATCGCCAGTTTCCCCTGGAAATCCATGGATACATGGCACGACAAAGTCGATTTTTGTCGAACTACTGCTAGTGTTTAACGTTGCAGCATTGGTATCTAAATAACTCAACTCACCTTGCTCGCTGTACCAACCATCATCTTTCATTTCAACCCGAATAACATTGAAACTCTTTGTCATCTCAAGTTGAGCTTGTAAATAGTTAGCAGAAACAAGCGATACTTCATGCTCAGAAGAACCGCCACCACACAGTAGAAGGATTGTTGTTGTCATTAAAATCTGTCCGTGATGTTACTAGATAAGCTAATTAAACATCATAATCAATTCAGCAAGAAGTTACACAATTTTAGCTAAGCAAATGTAATTTTTGGACTTAACTGCTTAAATACCAAACAATTAAGGGGCTTTCGCCCCTCTTTAACATAAGTAGTCCGTATAGTTCAACAGAGGTTAATTTAACTTGTTGAGCGTTGGAAACTCAGAATTCTTAATAGCATCGATGCTTTTCGCGAACGGCTTCATTGCTTGGAATTCAGCGGGAAGCGTATTGATAGCTTCTAGTGCATCCGAACGTGTTGCATAATCCCCATAAAGAACGGTATACCACTTAGTGCCATTTACGACTTTGTAGTTTTCCCAAATCGGTTGATTGTCAGCAGTCGGTAATTTGCTCGCGAATTGATCAACTTTGGTTTGTGAACCAACAGCAACCACCTGAATCGTGTAGCCAAAACGTGGGTTCATTGCTTTTTGTTTGGCGGTTGGTGGAATAATAGCAACCGCAGGTTTAGTTTGAGCGACTTGTTTTTCTACAGCTTTTGGCGGCATTTTTACAACGTTTGGTTCAACGTTGCTTTCAGAAATCCCATTCGCCATACCATCTTGAGTCATTACTGGTTGCTGTACAGAGGCGACTTTGTACTCTTCGCGGTGACTTTCAGAGGTCACATCAGTAATGTAAGTATCTGAAGCACAAGCAGCCAAAAGGACGGATAAACCGACAATTGCTATTTTTTTCATGAAATGTTCAACGCCTTAAGTAGAAATTACTATAAATCATGCCGATAGCGACGCCCAGAATCAAGTGCGCTTTTTAATTATATACCCTTACATTGTGATTTGTGGCACAAAGTCGCATATGTCCGCTGCCAAAACGATCACATTCAAACGAATATCGCCAACAAGTTCACCATTTGTTGGTTAAGCTAGCAGCAGTTCACTAATGAATGGTGTAGCTACATGAATAATTTAAGCCCATTTTTAAAACCGAAATCAATCGCAGTCATTGGTGCGTCCGTTAGGCCTTTTCGTGCGGGCAACATTGTTATGAAGAATTTACTGCAAGGTGGATTCGATGGCGCAATCATGCCTGTTACCCCTTATTACCCGTCCGTTTGTGGTGTTTTAGCTTACAAAACCATCGATGCATTACCTATCGTTCCTGACATCGCAATCCTCTGTACCCATGCAACAAGAAACGTAGCCATTTTTAAACAATTAGCGGCAAAAGGAATTTCATCTGTCATTGTACTTTCGTCTGATATGTACAAACTTGACGATCAGGGTATTGAGATCCAAAAACAGTGCTCAGAAATCGCTAAATCAGCAGCAATTCGTGTGCTCGGCCCCAACAGTTTAGGTTTAATTTTGCCTTGGCTTAATTTCAACGCCTCGTTTTCTCCAGTAACGGCATTGAAAGGCAATATCGCGTTTATTTCTCAATCCGCTGCCGTTTGTACCACCATTTTGGATTGGGCTAACGATAAACAAATTGGATTTTCCGCATTTATTTCATTAGGCAACGCCAGTGACATTGACTTTGCCGATCTACTTGATTGCCTTAGTACAGATAGGCATACCGACGCGATCCTTTTGTATGTTGACACAATAAAAGACGCAAGGCGTTTTATGTCCGCTGCACGAGCGGCTTCACGCAATCGAAGAATACTGGTGCTCAAAGGCGGCCGAACTCTGGCGGGTCGTAAAGCAGCACAAGCTCATACAGGGGGTGATGATACTCTAGACATTATTTATGACTCCGCGATTAAGCGAACTGGTATGCTACGAGTCAATAATACCCATGAATTATTTGCCGCGGTAGAGACTCTTACCCACTCTGTACCACTTAGAGGTGAACGATTGGCCATCATTACAAATGGTGGCGGCCCTGCGATTATGGCGGTGGATACTTTGCTTGAACGCGGTGGAAAGCTGGCGGAGCTTGAAGAACATATTTTTGAGAAATTGAATCAATGTTTACCTGATAGTTGGTCACATAGTAATCCTATCGATATGGTTGGCGATGCGGATCACACAAGGTACGTCAATACGCTTAATGCACTGCTAGATAGTGATGAAGCCGATGCAATTCTTATCATGCATAGTCCTTCAGCTATTGCGCAATCAGAGCAGACGGCACAAGCCGTTGTTGATGCGATTAGAGCGCACCCAAGGCATAAACATTTCAATATCTTAACCAATTGGTCTGGAGAATTAACAGCTCGTCCTGCTAGACAAATATTCACTCAGGCAGGTATTCCAACGTATCGTACTCCAGAAAGTGCTGTGGTCGCATTCATGCACCTGGTTGAATATAGGCGCAATCAAAAACAGTTGATGGAAACCCCAACTACTGCAGAGCCCGTTCATGTTTCAGAAATCCACACTGCACAACAGTGGATAATTAAGCAGCTTGGCGAGCAATCCACTTTGCATTTAGATACTCATCAAATAGGCACACTGTTTAAGTGCTTTAATTTTGATGTGTTGCCGACATGGATAGCTTCTGATGCGAGTGAAGCAATCCATATTGCCGAACAAATTGGTTACCCTGTCGCAGTGAAATTGAGATCACCAGATATTGCCCATAAGTCCGATGTTCAAGGCGTGATGCTTAACTTACGCAATAGCCATGAAGTGGCAAACGCCGCCCAAGCAATCTTAGACCGAACGCAACTCTCCTATCCATCTGCTAATATTCATGGCTTATTGGTTCAAGGAATGGCTAAACTCGCTGGCGGAGAAGAGTTACGTATTAAGGTTAAAACAGATGCAACTTTTGGCCCGGTGATCTTGCTAGGGCAAGGTGGATCAGAATGGGATGAAGCCATTGACGCTGCAGCCGCTTTGCCGCCACTCAATATGACATTAGCCCGTTATTTGATTGTAAGGGCAATTCGTGGAGGCAAAATTAGGCTACAAAAATTACCAGAACCGATGAATGTTAATGGCTTGTCTGAATTTCTGGTGCGAATTTCGCAAATGATAATAGATTGTCCACAAATTCACGAGCTGGATATACATCCAGTACTTGCTAATGGAAGCCAATTTACGATCCTTGATGCTGATTTAATATTAAAACCATTTCAAGGTGATGGACACAGTAGGCTGGCGATTCGTCCTTATCCAAGTGAACTTGAGGAGCGGGTGACGCTACGAGACAATTCTGTTGTGATGTTACGGCCTATCTTGCCGGAAGATGAACCACAGCACGCAGAGTTTATTCATAACGTCTCGAAAGAAGATTTATACAAGCGCTTTTTCTCTGATGTTGGCGAGTTCAACCACGAGGCATTAGCCAACTTTACCCAAATTGATTACGACAGAGAGATGGCTTTTGTTGCCGTTGATAATAATGATGGTGAAGGCAAGATTATTGGGGTTTCTCGAGCACTAATTAACCCAGAAAATACCGATGCTGAATTTGCTATTTTGATCCGCTCCGATCTTAAAGGAAACGGCTTAGGAAAAATTTTGCTGCAAAAAGTCATCGATTACTGTCGTTTAAAAGGTACTGTACAAATATCAGGGATGACCATGCCGACAAACCGAGGAATGCTGACGCTTGCTCAAAAATTGGGCTTTGAAGTCGACATTCATTTTGAAGATGGCACAGCTGACATGGTGTTAGTATTAAATAAGGTCTGAGTCACAAGGGAAGATCGACCTTGATCTTCCCGCTTTCATTTGATCATTTACTCACAAGCTGAGAAATAAGCGCTCCGCTTAGCCTAACGACCAGTTTTTCTTAAGGTACTGTACGCACCACGATTTGGCCTCACCCATTTTATTTCGACGCCACGCCATAATAATTTCAACCGGAGATTCTGGAGAACCATCTATGATTTTTAGTTTGCCTTCCGCTATTAGAGGCAAAGCTATTTGCTTCGGCAGTGTTCCTATTCCTAACCCGTTGATCAGTGCTTCACATTTGGCACTAAAATTTGTCACAGTTAGTCTTGGTTGTTTCTGCAAAATATTAACGCTCATCGCTGGTTGCTCACGAGCGGTATCAGCAATCGCTATAACTCGATATTTTTCGCGTGCTACTTCATCAAATGCCCCGTTTCGTTTATGGACATAGTGCGAACTTGCAGCTACCCATATCATCGACATAGAACCAATCGTTTCGGCTTTAACGTCTTGTGGCAAAGTTTCTATTCTTGGGCAAATCAGTAGATCAGAGCGACCTGCTGACAAAGATTCCCAGCAACCTGCTAAAATTTCTTCTTGAAGACGTACCCTAGTTTTACTAACGTTGCCTAAAGCTTCCACCATAGGAAAGAAATTATTGATTGGTATGATCCCATCAAAGGCAACCGTCAGATCTAACTCCCAACCATTGGCAAGTAATGTCGCGTCATTAACTAATTTTTCTGTAGCAGTAAGAATGGCACGCCCTCGTTCTAAAATAAGCAATCCAGACTCGGTAAATGCGGCTTTATGTCCTGAGCGATCAAAGATCATGATATCTAAATCTTGCTCAAGTTTTTGTATTTGATAACTGAGCGATGAAGGTGCTCGGTTGAGTTCATTTGCCGCAGCCGCAAAGCTGCCACGCCTATCGATAGCATCTAGAATATGAAGTGCTTCTAAAGTAATTGGACTTTGCAAAATAAGTCACCCTTCCATGAAATCAGCAATTAGTTGTACCTTTGCAACTTGAATCGCAACTTCAAGTTGTTTGGCTATAGCTGCTAAGAAGTATGCCCTATTTGCTTATGTAGTGGTATTCACCGCGTTGAATAAAAGTGAAAAATTATATAGGTAAGGGATGAGCGAAAATGATACTTCAGAGAAAAGATATAAAAAAGCCAGCTTTACACTGGCCTTAGACAAATTCATTCAAAAAATGGGATTAAAAGTAAAAATGAATTGTTTATTTATTGTCGGCCATCTCTTTTTTAACCATTACAGCAGCTGCAACGATAAAAGCGATGATTAACCCAAGTTCCATACATAACCTCAATAAAAATGTAAATTTACGGAATAAAATAAGGACAAACAAAGTCTAGCATCTTTACAAGATTAAGATAGTATTTAACCAATTTATTACCTTTTTATCGACTCAGATCAAAAAACAGATGGACATCGCAAAATCATCACTTTCATCGTCTTAAATTACCACTCAGGTTTCACCCAAACATTACTAAAATCAAACCAACCTAATGCGTTACATTTTGCGTTTTGTAGAGAACCACACTGATCTTTGCTGATACCTAACCAACAGTGGAACATTGGGATCACTTGATATTTCTCAACTAATGACTTACCAATCTCTTTCGCAGGGAAAGCGGCGTGTTTATCTGCGCGCCATAAATCAACCAACCCCGTCCAGTAAGAAAAATCCTCAGCACGGCTTAAATGTTCTATATCACTATAATCCAACAACCATCCTGCAAGTGCATCTTCTCGATGATTGGCAATGCCCATCGGCTTTACCCAGATATCAACCAAACTTGTGTCTTCAACAGTTAAGTCATATTTGATCAACTCTACGTTAATCCCATCATCTTTGAGTAGTTGCTGTATGGTTTTAACCAAGCTAGGAAACATAGGGTGATGGGCATGGTACGCGACGGTAATTGAACGTTCATAGGGTGGTTTTACGGAAGTATCACTTGAGGTTTGGTGATACCAACCCGGTTTCAATCCGTACGCTGGCAGCACACCCAGCTCGACAACCTTCTCTTCTGGTAATTGTCGAAATAAGTTTAATGTACTGAGCTTATTGGTTAAGTAGTTTGCCCATACATCATCCGCAGCGACCCCATTTTTCCTATTTAACAGTAAATAAGTACAGCCGGGGTCTAGGTCGACGTCTTCCGTAAAGGAACCACGCTTAGTTTTAATTGGGTGCGATAGACTTGGAAAGACCATCGATGAATACGCTTCATCAATGACCCACACTTCGACTCTATCTAACAATGGACGAAAACCAAAGTAACCGTCGAAGGCTTGTAATACTAGGCGCTTTTCGTCATTAAGCACCACTTTATACGGTCCAGTTCCAACAGGCATTAAGTCAAAATTTTCACTACGATTTGATTCAGCCAGTAAAACTTTGGCGCAAGACTCCGCAAGCAGCAGAGGAAGACGGCTATCCGGTTTCTGTAAAAAGATGTCTATCACCCAATTTGAAGGCGAATCAATACGTTCTAAATGAGAAAACAAGTTCAGAAATCTTAATTCCCAAAGACTTTTTACAACGCATTCTGTGGTCAGTAAATCGCCATTATGGAACCTAACCCCTGGGCGTAGATAAAAACGCCAATGCGTTGCAGAAATGGCTTCCCACGTATGCGCAAGGTCGGGTTGTAATTGCTCATTTTCATCAAGCTGGGTTAAGCCGCTGAAGATTTGCATCGCGATGTGCTGCTCTGAACGACGCATCGGCTTTAAAGGATTGAGCATCGAAAGTGGTCGATAGTACGGTAGGCGCACCACTTGCAACCCTTCTTGATGCTGAACTCCCAAGTAGCTTTGAATAACTTGGGTCAGTTTTGCCGCATCTTGATCCAAAACCGAGAAGGCTTGACCTATTTTACCTTCATCCAGATACCGGCGAGCAAGGTTCTCACTAACATCGCTGCGGCTACGTTTGAATTTCAGGTCAGACAATTTTCCGCGACCAGCCGCGGGGTGCCATTCGATCCAGCCCTGCTCTTCCATTTTGTTCAGAACAATACGGGCGTTACGACGTGTGCAGAATAGAATATCGGTAATGTCTTCTAATTGAACACCAACATCTTGGCCATTAAAGTGTTCAAATAATGATTCGAATTGAACTCGAAGTCGCGGGCTACTCATATAAAGAGGAAATCTCAGTTTTTATAAAACTGAGATAGTTTCCTCATTTTGTGTTTACGATGCAAGGGGCTCAAAGCATTCTTTAAGCGATATCACATCCTAGCTGTTGAGACAGTTGCTTAATTTGCTGCTCATTATCTAATTTAATGGACCACTTAGCCTCTGAACAATTGACTGAAACCACATTGGCTCCTTGGCCAATAAGTTGAATGGCGTCCGTTTGTGCTTGCAGTATCACTTTGTGATCACCCTTCAAACGAACCACCAGCTCATGCGCCGTGGCAATAAGTTTTCCACCTGAAAAATCAATCACCATTTAACGGTCTACCTTTTCTGTTTTGGTCGCATGACGCACTTTCTTTACGGCTATAGTTAAACGGCTACTACAAACCAAGCGTTCACGTTCATCAGTAATATTGATTTGCCACACTTGTGTGGAAACACCTAAATGAATTGGCGTTGCCGTACCGATAACATGGCCTTCTCTCATCGCTCTAATATGATTGGCATTGATATCCAATCCGACACAGTAGTGGTCTTGATCGACACAAAAATTTGCCGCCAATGAACCTAATGTTTCCGCGAGCACAACCGAAGCTCCACCGTGCAACATACCAAGCGGCTGATGAGTAAAATGACAAACGGGCATCGTCGCAGATAAAGAATTGTCGGTGTAATCGCTATAAATAATATTGAGATGCTCTATCAATGTGTTTTTAGAGGTCGCGTTCAAGGTTTCTAGATCGATCGGCTTCTTCCAAATGGCCATGTGTCTATCTCATCTATTTTTTAAAGACGTTCATTTTATACCTAAAACCAAGAAAAAAGCATTCGACACTTAGATGAAGATCGTTAAATAAATTTGCACAATATAAAAACTGCCGACTTACAAACTAGCTTCTCGATGATATGATTCTTTTAAAATGTAATGAGTTGTGAGATGAGTAATCGTTCATCTAAAAGGAAACTATTTTATGGGAAACAGCCTCAAAACTTCAGTGCTATTAAGCTGCATGGCACTTGCTGCTTGTAGTTCTTCGCCCACAGGTCGAAACCAGTTAATCCTATTTTCTGATCAAGATATGAGCAGCTTAGGTGATCAATCTTTTGAACAAATGAAGAAAGAGATCCCGATCAATCATGATGCTAAAACCAATGCTTATGTTCAGTGTGTCGCGAAAACGGTGACAGACTATGTCCCTAAGCAACCAAGTTTTGACAACTGGGAAGTCGTGGTATTTGAAAGTGATCAGGTCAATGCATTTGCACTGCCTGGTGGGAAAATTGGTGTCTATACAGGTTTACTCAAAGTAGCAACTAATCAAGATCAGTTGGCTACGGTGATTGGCCACGAAGTCGCGCACGTTTTAGCCAACCACAGTAACGAGCGTTTGTCTCAGTCTCAAATTGCAAATGCAGGGTTACAAATTACACAGGTAGCGATTGGTGCTTCGGAGTATGCCCAGTATAAGGAAGCAACAATGGCTGCGCTGGGCGTTGGCGTGCAATATGGCGTCATTTTGCCTTATGGGCGTACACAAGAATCAGAAGCCGATATTGTAGGACTTGAACTGATGGCAAAAGCAGGTTTTAACCCTAAAGAGAGTGTTTCTTTATGGCAAAATATGGCAAAAGCATCAGGTGGAAGCCAACCTCCTGAATTGCTATCAACCCACCCTTCGCATAGTACGCGAATCCATGATTTAGAAGAGAAGATTAAAACCTTACCAGCTTCGTCAGCTACGCGTCCTAAATGTAGGTAATGCTATTAATCACAATAAATGTTCGAAATTATTGATGTAAAAAAGGAGCACTGCATGCTCCTTTCTTTGCTTCTGAAGGTGTTTATTTTTTATAACAGCTTAAGTACCAAGAATGAGCAGAGGGAGTTGCAGCATTGCATCGCCCGTGTTGGCAAAACTCCAAATAATGGTCGTTAGCGAAACCACTAGTCCGATATACCACAGCGCAGAAAATATCTGCCCATAACGA
Source organism: Vibrio sp. 1180_3 (assembly GCF_029478545.1). Taxonomy (NCBI): domain Bacteria; kingdom Pseudomonadati; phylum Pseudomonadota; class Gammaproteobacteria; order Vibrionales; family Vibrionaceae; genus Vibrio; species Vibrio sp. 1180_3. The sequence continues at coordinate 16,998 of NZ_SJFM01000030.1, read as the reverse complement.
TTCAATGGTAGCAAATGGCTCTGATGCCGTTGTCGCCATTCCATGACAATTTCTAGCGTTCCCATTGCCAGCAAAAAACCAAATAAAGTCAATCCAAGTGAATAACTTAACACAACACCGCCCACAGCAGCTAAGGCACATAAGGCGATACCGAGTTTGCTGTTCATTGAAAAGCTAACGCTTTTTAAAATGTGTCCACCATCCAGAGGAAGAATTGGTAACAGGTTGAACAAATTCAGAAACGCATTAAAAACCGCCAATCCAGCAAAAAACATCTCGCCAGTCACCCAATAACATGCAACTAAAATGAGTGAGAGAATTAAGCCAAAAAATGGCCCCATGATTGATATAACGACATCTTGCCAGCGAGTGTTGATCTTATCATCGCTCAGCGCAAGGCCACCTAAAAATGGGATTAGATAAATACCTTTGGTTTTCATGCCAAAATACTTCATGGCGCGAATATGTCCGTATTCGTGAAACATCAAGCAGGCGATCAGCGCAAGCGCAAATTGAAACGAAAAGAGCCACGAGTAAGCAGCTAAACTGGCTGATGCAAAGACTACTTTAATTAACTTGGCACTTTTTAAAGCTTTCATCCCTAACGAAACTAGCCCAATCAAGCTAAATCGTTTTTCTACTTTCGGTGCACTATAAGGAGTTTGAGTCTCTATATCTTTCTCAACACGCTCACCCTGCGTGACAATGTCACCATTAACGGAAGCTTGGTAGTGTAAAGAAAATGGCTGCCAAGTCAGTTCCACCTTTAATTCACAATGGTTTAGTGCTTCGCCATTGAGCAACTGAAATTGATGGATAGTTGTCGAACAAGCTTCACTTGAAGCATCACATTGAGCGACCAAATGATTATCCCAAAACAGTTGTTGCCAACCTGACAATGATCCCTCAAGGCGCAGAGATTTTCCTAAAAATGGCGTTGCTAGCAGTTCCAAACCGATACCTAACTATGAATATAAAAACTACGCGCATTATGCCTTTGAGCAATAACAGCGTAAAGCACGAAACAAAACTACTGACTATTGATGACATATTCAGTGCAATTCCCTTCAAAAAGAGCGCTTTTCAGCAATACCCCTTTTATTTCTAGGCGCAAAGTGGATAATACGTGCCTACATATTTTTACAAGGTGGGTACTATGTCTACTGAAGCAACTTTACTTGAACGCTGCCAATCAAAATGTGAGCTTTGTTCATCAGAATCTCCATTATCACCATTTGTGGTAGCGCCACATACTATGGTTACTGTTGACCATGCTGTTATGCTATGTGATACCTGTAAAGGTCAGATCGAGAACCCAGAAACAGTAGATGTGAACCACTGGCGTTGTCTTAATGACAGCATGTGGAGCCAAGAGCAGCCGGTTCAAGTGATGGCTTGGCGTCAACTCAAGCAACTTGCCGTCACTGAAGGTTGGGCTCAAGACCTACTTGATATGATGTATCTTGAAGAAGAAACAGCAAAATGGGCTGAAATTGGCATGGATGATGATGCCGAAAAACCGCGTGATGTAAACGGTGTTGAACTACAAAAAGGTGACGACGTAACGATCATTAAAGACTTACCAATCAAAGGTTCTAGTCAGGTGATCAAGCAAGGTACCGTGGTTCGTGGTATTAGCTTAGGTGATGACCCGAAACTGATTTCAGGTAAAGCTAACGGTCAATCGATGTACATCATTGCAGAATATTGCCGTAAGAAATAATTGCAGATAACAACAAAGCGTAACGACAACTTTAGCGCTTACGCTTTTCTTTTTTCTGCCAATTAGCTATCGCTATATACGAAAAAGCCGTCTCTTTCAGGGACGGCTTTTTTAATTCTAATAAATAGCTAATTAACGGTACAAACCGATATCTTTTTGCATGTGACCAGACAAGTCATTCTCGTAGTAACTACGAGGGGCGCTGTTGTCTACAAAAAGTATATCAACTAAATGTTTGATCAATCCTTTGAAGTTAACCGTGTAGGTTTTTTTGTCCATAGAGGTAGGTGCAGTGATAGTACCCAGATTCATTGCTTGTGCCATGATAGCCTCTCTTTATATTCGGTAACTTACTTTGTTGAAATGAATTCTAGGTGATATTTTTCTGGTTAAAAAATGACAAAATTTCGAATTTCAGATTAGTTATTCTAATGAAACAACACATTAACAGTGGCTATTTTTTATATTCATTATTTTTGGTTTTATATGCGAAATGGCGTCATTTTCGTGAATTTTAATCTTAATTCTTGACGCCACCCATCGATATTCACAAGTCGTTTACACTTGTCTTTTTATCTCTTTTTGTCATAGTTAAACTAAAATAACGGCAGGCCTTCACAGTGGGTGAAGTGTGTACAGAGAGCATGACATATCCAAGCAACTGTATATTGCAAGTAATGGTAATTACTCTCTCACGCCTTACATCTATTTTTGTATTAACAACGGTGAATGCTTCTGCTTATAAATTGAAGCAATAATGGCAACCGACATAGTGATAAGCAAAACACTCAGAGAAACTTGTGTCGGTATTTCCCACTCTGAGCCAACCAATGTCATCTTAATACCAATAAACACCATGATGAATGACAGCGCAGGTTTGAGATAAGTAAACTTGTCCATCATTCCTTGGAGAACAAAATACAATGAACGCAGGCCGAGTAGTGCAAAAACATTCGCGGCTAGCACCAAAAAAGGTTCTCGTGTCACGGCAAAAATGGCAGGTATTGAGTCCAAAGCAAACATCACATCCATAAATGCAAGCACCCCAATAACAATCAGCATCGGAGTCACAAGCCACTGTGTATCGCGTTTAACAATCAACGCGTTACCTTCATAACTGTCGGTGACTTTAAACCAGCGTCGAATGAATTTCTCCGGCATTGGGTTTAGCTGCTCATCGCCTTTTTCACGCGCAAGTTGTATCCCGGTCCACATAAGAAATAATGCGAACACATATAGCAACCAGTGATATTGCTCTAGTAACTGAGCACCGACAATGATCATTACTGCTCTTAGAATAAGCGCCCCAATCACTCCCCACAGCAATGCGCGAGGACGAAGGTGTTCTGGAACGGCATATTGGTGAAAAATAATCGCAAAAACAAACAAGTTATCAACACTAAGTGATTTCTCTAGCAGATAACCCGTAATGAATGAAATCATTGCCTTATCGGCAGAATAGGTACTGGTTGGTGCGTAAAAATCCCAATAAAAATAAAGAGTTGCTGCAAACACAAATGCCAATATAAACCACACCGTGCTCCAGATAGCCGCTTTAGTGATCGATACTTCACCACCACGAGTTTGCCAAATATCAACGGAGATGAGTAGTATAGTGAGTAAACCGAAACAAACGTAGATTGCTGGGGTCATAGTATGTGCATCCTCCAAAATACGGAAGGTTCACAAGGCAATCGCTTTGTTCGAAACCTTCCGCAGACAAGTAACCACTGATCATAGTGAACAGTGTTGTATGCGTTGGTCTCGTCGAAGTTGTCATTTTTCTGTTTTACAAAAAAACCACTAACTTATACTTACCGGATAAGCGAATGCTTAACGAGATGACGATAAGTAAACAAAAGGCGACTACTCCCCAATCGGCATGGATTCTAGACTTGTCATCGTGCAACGTCCATAGATTAGATCAAAAAAAGGAGCAATTTATTGCTCCTTAGTGAGTTCAGATGTCTTCAACGGCATTTACGTCTAAACACCTGCAAATGGCAGTAAGTAAACTAACGCTGACCATATACCAACCCAAGCAACAACGATGACGGTGTCAGCCCAATCTCTACTCCACATAGTTCTCCCCTTAGCATCTTCACGCACCTTCAAAGGTTGAAGATGCTCTAAGACTAATAACTACTGAGCAAACTCTATGCCATAACAGTAATGCTACACAGTACTGTTATGTCTTCGCGACGATTCAAGAGTATTTAACGTCTCTGGGTGGGCGGTAAGCAGTTCAATGAATGCATCGGCCATTGAAACATTCGAAATAATGCCTTCACCTTGCATTTGCAGTAATGCATCGTAACCTTCTTTGCCTTTCATCGTATAGGCAGAAGAAGAACCACAATAATATTTTTCAGAATCAACTAGTTGCCAACCTAATTTTTCATCAAACAGTTTTACATCAGTCACTCGGTTTCCAATTGGCCAGTCGTGGTGATAGACAAATGATAAATTATGCGTGTATGGATAACTGCCTGATCCAGTGCCGTTGACACCATTGCCTAATGCGTTATTTATTGCACCTTCGACAACTTGCGCAATCACTTTTCCTTGAATGTGATACACACCGATAGGAACGGCAAATGGCAGCAAGTTTCCGGCAATATCGGCAATAGATACCTTGCCTGCATTGAGTGAATTGCGTACTCCACCAGCATTATGGATTGCAAACTGCACTGGATGCCCACGCTCTTTCATCGCATACACAAAGGATTTTGCTACCAGTGGGGCCAGTTCACTTGCTCCCATTTCATCAGGGATACGAACATGCCTTAGCGAGCAATCAGCATGAGCAATGATATTCTGTTGTAATTGGCGCACTCTTGGCATGTATTTATCGATCAAGATACCTTGGACCAGAGGGTCTTTCTTACACACCACAACATTGGGATGATTGTTGAGAAACTCGCAGGCGCTTAGATGACTTTCATCCGTTCCGGCTTCATTCATGCTTGCATCTAAAAATAAACGGCGGCCAAGTAATAGCTCATTTCCTCCGCAAAACCCAACGACTTTTCCTTCAGTAGAGAAATCCACTTGGCAATGTCCCAAGCTTAATGCGTAGTATCCAGCTTGTACGACATAGGTATCATTAACTCTTAAGCCATAGTCATCGTCTTTCTTTAAGCCTAATGCACTAAAATCCCCTTGTAAGCGATGGCTATGCCCGCCAACGATAATGCCAATACCATCAACCTGCTGTGCCAGTTCAATATCAGCTTCATAACCCAAGTGACTGAGCAAAATGATTTTATTGATGCCTTTACGATGCAGTTGCTTAATTGTGTTCCTCGCTGTTTCAATGGCATTGGCAAAAGGCGTGTCTGGATCAGGGTTAGCAATATCGCTCATTTTATCGAGTGATAAACCGAAGATAGCGATAGTTTCCTCACCTGCTTGTTTTTCTATCCATTGTGCATACTGGCCTTGAGAATCGTAGCTGATGACTTGTGGACTTGATGCTATAGGGTAAGGTTTGTCTTTTCTTTCATTAGATAAATCCCAGTTGCCCGCAAGTAATGGAAATTGAATTCGCTCAACGAAATGCGCAACCGGCTCGTTGCCCATATCCAGTTCATGATTACCCAAAGCCATGGCATCAATATGAAGCGCATTAAGCATGTCGGCGTTGGCTTTTCCTTTGAATAAGGAAAAATACAAAGTACCTTGAAAACAATCTCCTGCATGCAAAAACAGAAATTGGCGCTTCATGCGCGCGGCATCATCTTTCAATTGAGCCACTCTAGTCGCTATCCGAGCAAAGCCGCCCGCACTAACATAGGGAGTCAACGTCTGTTGTTTTATATTCAATGAAAGCTGTAACGACGTAGGTTCAAAATATGAGTGAGTGTCATTTATATGTGCCAGCATAATTGATGCTGGTCTGTTCTTTTTATGCATCATTTATCTATCTCTTCTTTTTCCACTCCATCCTAGCCTACAAATCATGACAGAATCGTGACTTTTATGAAACGGCTTTGAAAACTAATTTACGCAAAGAGTGTTGCATCACCTTTCCCTAACATTATTTCTACCTGTAGCGCTCACATAAACATTTGATATGTGAGCCAACAAGCGACTTATCTCAAAAATTTAAATTATGCTTGATAAAAAGAAGCTGAACATACAGTAAGTCTTTGAGTTATAAAAGGAGTCAGCCTATGCATTTAGAGCGAATTGAAATTTCTGGATTCAGAGGAATTAAACGTTTATCGCTCTCTTTTGATGAACTCACCACCTTAATAGGTGAAAACACGTGGGGTAAGTCCTCATTACTAGACGCATTATCTGTTGTTTTACCCGCCAACGGCGTACCTTACCAGTTTGAAATGCAGGACTTCCATGTCGACTATTCTATCGCCCACCAACAAACCCAGCATTTACAAATTATTTTAAGTTTTGTTTCAACCGAAAAAAATGAATCTCGATCAGGGCGTTATCGTAAATTAAGACCACTTTGGGTCGATGATGAAAACGGTGACAAGCGTATTTTTTATCGGATAAGTGGCACACTGGATCGTCACCAAGTTACTACTCAATATCTTTTTTTAGATATTGAGGGTAATCCACTCCCTTTGCATCATTCAGAAAAACTCGCCCAAGAGTTGATGAGCCTTCATCCTGTGATCCGCCTAAAAGATTCAAGACGTTTTGAACGCCCATTCATTAACGGCAATGGAAAAAATGCACGGGTAGAAAAACGCATCGATAATACCTGTCGTCGCTTACTTGCGATTCCTGGGCATGTCAATAAAGGTGAGATGAAAAGCAGCCTTAATTCGATGAATATTTTGGTCAATCATTATTTTTCATTCAAAAGTCAAACTCGCAAAAATCCGAGGCAGCAACGTGATAGTTTAGTTTACTCGAGCCCTAAAACAGACAAGAACATAAGTCAGGTTGTTGAAGAAACAAAAAATAAACAAACTCGTCTTTTATTGATGGGGCTGCTCAATGCCTACCTTCAAGCCAAAGGGCCAACAGACTTAAGACGCTGTGCTCGACCTTTGCTCATTTTGGAAGATCCTGAAGGTCGTTTGCATCCAACTCATTTAGCACGCGCTTGGAGTTTACTCGAACTGCTTCCAATGCAAAAAATACTCACCACCAACAGTGGTGAGCTGCTGGGTTCGGTACCTTTACACTCTATTCGCCGTTTGGTGAGAACTTCTGATCGCACCACTGTAACATCAATGCCTTCACGAGGTTTAAACCAAGATGAACTACGTAGAATTGGATTTCATATACGTTTTCATCGTTCTGGAGCCTTGTTTGCTCGTTGCTGGTTATTAGTTGAAGGCGAAACGGAAGTATGGCTATTCAGTGAACTAGCACGTCAATGTGGCTACAACTTAGCCGCTGAGGGTGTTCAAATTATAGAATTTGCTCAGTCAGGCTTGAAATCGTTAATTAAAGTGGCCAAAGCCTTTGGAATTGATTGGCATGTGGTCACAGATGGAGACCCTGCCGGCAAAAAATATTCGGCAACTGTTCGTGGAATGCTATCTGGCGATCAGGAAAGACATCGTCTGACAGAATTACCTGACCGAGATATTGAGCATTTCCTCTATTCTCATGGATTTGAAAACTTTTTCAAAGATATGATCAAAATTCCGTACGACCACCCTATTCCAGCGAAAAAAGTGGTCACGCGTGTATTGAAGAAACACGCGAAGCCAGACTTAGCTTTAGCTATTGTTTCCCACTGTGAACTACAAGGTATTGAATGTATTCCCGTACTTTTACGTTGGACATTAAAGCGTGTCATTACGATGGCTAACGGCAATACTCAGTTCTAAAAAAAGGCACACATTGCTGTGTGCCTTGTACCATATTCATTCGGCATTATATAGGGACAATAAATACCGAAGACTAATATCAACAATTTTGATGAATCGATACAAATCAATCGGGGGTAGCCTTTTCTTAAACCAACGCCACACAATACCTTATAGGGAAAACCATTAAGACTGTGTTTCGGCAACGGCTTTGTCGTTAAGAGCCGGCTGTTTTGATCGCTGATGTAACCACATTCCACTTGCCTTCATTGCGTAACCGAATACACCGCCCAAAATAAGAGAAGGAACCACGACTTGCCAGTCACCGCCTGCGGCAAATGTTGCACAAGAACCAATAAATGTACCGGGGATGTAACTTAGCCATGTTTTGGAAGCTTGAATGCACATTAAAAATGCCACTATAGCAGTGATGACATAACCCAAAATATCTAGGCTAACTGAACTTGATGTATGAATAATCACCATTGCCCAAAATACACCACTGATATTGGTCATCAAACTTACTGCTAACCCTTTTATCCCATCCGTTGGAGAGGCGAAATAGCTAGTGCAGCCAAGAAAACCAGCCCACGAAAGCAGCCCTAATGAAACGGCAATCCAACCCCAAACACCGGAAAGAATTCCAGTGGTCAATGAAATGGCAAATAATGTACTCATAGCACCCTCATTTGAGCCGAACAAACCGCACGAGATTAAAATAAAGTGCAGTATTGCGATGGCATCAGTGAATCAAGTGGGCATACTAGAGTATAACCAATCAATATCTAGTGACTTTCATCACATAAATATTGCAATAGATTTATATTTCTCATCAAAAAATAGACGCAAACGGTAAATCAACAGATTTAGGAAATATGTTCTTTGTAAGAAGTGAACCGTTAAAGGACGCTTGGTTTACCTTTCATCATTCTTAACCCTTCACGTTTAATACATTCAACCAAAGGGTTTTCAGCCATATCGGCACGCCAAATAAAAGAAAGCGTTCTTTCCATATTCAATTCAGGTACATTGAGAGCAACTAAGTTCCCAGCATTGATAAAGCGTTCAACATCTAAATACGGCAAGCATGTCAAATAAGGACCATTAGCAACCATACTGCGTAATACAGGAACGTGTTCGTATTCCCGCCATACGTCTAAATCTGCAATGAGTTTGTGAATGGTACTATCAAATACTTTTCTCGTGCCGGATCCATGTTCTCGAAGTACCCACTTTGCTTGTTCGAGTTGCGCAAGACTCACCGTTTCACGCTTCGCAAACGGGTGATGTGCTGATGCAACTACGGTCAGGTGATCTCGACACCATACATCTTGGTGAATTCGATTATCGTCACAACGACCTTCAATGACACCAAGGTCATATTTGTAATCAAGTATGCCATCTATCACCCCTTTCGTACTTTGTACTCCTAGGTCAATTCGCATCTCTGGAAAGTCGTTATCAAGAATACTGATGAGGTCTGGGACTAAATGTTCGGCTGGCGTCTGACTGGCCCCTAAACGTATTTCACCACTAAGAAGATGTTGCTCATAAAACCCCATTTCTATTTGCTGAGCATCTTGTAATAAACGCTTTGCTTTGGGTCTCAACCACATCCCCCAATGGGTCAATGCCATTTGCTTTCCCTGCCTTTCAAACAAAGGTCGCCCTAACATTTTTTCCAGTTGTGCAAGCGACATACTGGTCGCTGATTGTGTTAGCGCTAGTTTGTCTGCAGCTTGGCTGACGCTACCACTATCGGCAACTGCGTCAAATACTGCTAATTGTTTGAGTGAATACCGCACTGCTAATCCTATTTAGTTTCATTTTCTTCTGCGTATTTAACCTTAATTTTTAAGGTGATATATGCGCAAGCGGTTTCATTTTACACCTTCATTTATGCATATCAAATTATTTGATGATGATTTTAAAAATTATCAATTTTACCACTACATACTCAACTGGTTAGTCTGTTTAGGAAGCAAGGCATGATGCGTTGTTTTTACTCTTACATTAACTAGGAGGTAAATATGAAAATGAGTTTTGGGAGACACTATGTCAGCGGCCTACTCTGAAAATAAACAACTGTTCTCACCTGTTGAGATGATGGCTGAAGCGGAAAAATTCGCTTTAAGTAAAGCTAAGAAATCCAGCGGTATGACTTTAAGCTTGGCTATTATGGCTGGCGCATTTATTGGCTTAGCCTTTTTGTTTTACATTACGGTCACAACGGGTAGTGCCAATGCTGGTTGGGGATTAAGTCGATTAGCTGGTGGTTTGGCCTTCAGTATGGGTCTTATCTTAATTGTGATTTGCGGTGGTGAACTATTCACAAGTTCCGTGTTATCGAGCATTTCTTGGGCAAACAAGCAAATCAGCTTCGGCAAAATGTTGTCTATTTGGGGCAAAGTTTACGTCGGCAACTTCATTGGTGCCATGCTATTACTGGTTTTAGTTACTGGTGCAGGCCTTTATCAAATGGATGGTGGGCAATGGGGACTAAATGCGCTCAATATTGCACAGCACAAGTTACATCACACCACAATTCAAGCATTTTCATTAGGGATTCTCTGTAACTTACTAGTTTGTCTTGCAATTTGGCTTACTTTCAGTTCTGCCAATGCAATGACAAAAGCAGCGATGACCATCATGCCTGTCGCGATGTTCGTATCCAGTGGATTTGAACACTGTGTCGCTAACATGTTTATGGTGCCTTTAGGTATTGTGATTCAAAACTTTGCTCCAGACAGTTTCTGGCAACAAATTGGTGTGAATGCAAGTCACTATGCCGATCTCAACATCTATCACTTTATTACCGCAAATCTAATCCCTGTAACGTTAGGCAATATCGTTGGCGGAGCGGTGCTGGTTGGTTTAGCCAACTGGAGTATTTTCCGACGTCCGCAACTCAAAGCTGCCAACATCCAATCTATTACAAAAACTGCAACAATCACGTCAGTTAAGGAAACTAAAATGAACAAAACAACAATGGTCCAAGACATCATGAATACCCAACCAATCACTCTGGGCGTTGAAATGCCAACGGCTGTTGCGGTTGATATGCTTTTAGATAACCAGCTTGATAGTGCTCCAGTTGTCGATGTGGAAGGTCGCTTAGTAGGCTTTTTCTCCGCTCACGATGTGATGGTCGACTTATGGTGCCAAGATTACATTCCAACAGCAGACCAAAAAGTGGTTGATTTGATGAGTCGTGACGTTGTGGCTATCGATGCTTCTGACCGTCTAATCGATATTGCAGAATTCTTATGTATTGATAAAGAGCAGCTATACCCAACGACAAGCATGGGTATTGCCACTCGCTTTAGCTCACTATCACTAGAGGAGCGCGCAAAAAGCATGAAAGTCAGCAAACCGCAAAACCTGCCCGTTCTAGACAATGGTAAATTTGTCGGAATGCTGACTCGTAATCACGTACTTCAAGCATTACGCCCTATTTATGGTGAACGCTTAACAGTTGTGGAAGAACGCTCTTTAGAAATCGCTTAGCCCTCAATTTTGGTCAGGAAATAAGTCGCTTGACTAAAAGCAAAAAGACCCCGCTTGCGGGGTCTATCTATTGGTAGTAGGTCGTAACGAATAGTAGTTTGTAGTAGCTAGCGCCACCATCGCCCTGCATGTGATTGCTCGGGATCAAACCAACGATTTAATAGCGCTAAGTGAGTGTCAAAAATGATTAAATATGGCTCAATCATCTGTGGTGATTGCTCGCAATGCGTGGCCTCAATACACTCTCTGAGTAGCTCTATACTCGATACCAAAAAAGACCACTTCTCGCTTTGTTGGATAAGTGCATTCATACGATTTAGCGCAGAATTCCCAATACGGTATGGTTCATACCTTACTGACTCTAAATCTCTCGTAAAAGAATGCCTTACAACACCTTCAAGATAAACACGATACGTTGTCAGTTCATCACATAGTAGAAACAATTGAGCTTCTAAATGCTGATAGGGATATTGAGCAACAAAGTGTCGGCTGATGTCATAGTCGACCAATACAGTTAGGCCTGACTGCTCACAGCGTTTTTTTAGAGTTCCAAGAAGACCTTGTTCATCCATCAACTGTTGTATTTCAAAAATACGCTGGAGGTGATAATCACTAGAGATAAAGGTAACGTGTAATTGATTACCGGCTTGCAGTTGACCAGTTTTTAGCAATTCAATCGCTAAATTTTCAATATTTTCCACTGTATTGGTTGAAGACTCTTCTAACAAAATATGGTTGCGATTCAATAAATTCGACAAACCACCACGTTGATTTGAACATTCATCGACTTGGCTCACCAAATAGCGATACATCGCCGACGCTTCTGACACCGTTTGTCCTTTGGTTACTCCACCACAGAATGCAAGCACGCTATTATCTATTTCATTACAGCGTAACGCCATCACCAATCTATCGATACGACTTTGCCCCTCTAAAGTGAGTTGGTCCGCGGCAAGGCGCTTACCCAACACCACATAAATTTTCTTTGTATTGTTACTACTCGTATCTTCTGGGTTCATTTTCTACCTAAAAAGTTAAATAACTAAAATGACCAAAACCATCTTATGCCCTTCTTATTCAAAGCTGAAAGTTGCCAATCATCTCAGGGATACATTGAAAACAAGCTAATCAATAATTTTACTCATGCGCGACAACACTCAAGGGAAACGTTTGCCTTGATTATACATTAGCGAAACATGATTTATACATTAGAAAAACTCGTGCATAAAGTGACATTTCTGCGATAATCGCGCCAAATTATAAACGCCTGACAGTGATAAAATAATCAGGAATAAATTCTTAATATCACTATATATCGAGATAATTATGTGGAATAAACTCAATAAATCAATGATGTTTTGCCAAATGATGTTTGGCTTATCGTTTTACGGTGTGATGGTAATCCTCACGCGTTTTTTTCTAGAAGATCTAGGTTATAACGAAGCGGATACCATGATGGTTGTCGGTGCGTTTTCATCGATTGGCCCTTTGTTTGCTATTGCTGGTGGATTTATCGCAGATAAATTCCTTGGTGCATATCGCTCATTAACTATTGCCTATGGTGCATTTGCAACAGGTTATGTGCTATTGGTTCTAGGTGCTTCTGCGACCAATGTCCCAATGGCTTTAGCTGGTATTGCACTTGCGAGTTACGCTCGTGGTTTGATGTCTCCTTCGTACCCCAGTTTGTATAAACGCACTTTTAAATCGCAAGAAGACTTCGAAAACTGCTACCCAATCAACTACTCAGTCAATAATGTTGGGGCACTACTTGGTCAATACCTATTTCCAATGTTTGTTTTGGCTATCGGTTTTAACGGTAGCTTTATGCTTTCTGCTATTTTGGCAGCGTGCGCATTTGCAACACTAATTATTTTCAATAAACCATTGGTTGGTGTAGCCGCTGAAATTGACCAAAATAAGGTTAGCAAAAAGAACTGGTTGGCTTTCTTAGTGCTTTCTTGCGCGATGGTGGGACTGGTATTTTTCATGTTCTCTAATATGGATATCGGCCAAAACATCGTCTATGCGATCGGTGCAGCCGCTATTTTATATTTCATAACATTAATGCTAAAAGCACAAAAATCAGACGCGCTGAAGATGGGAGCCATCCTTATCATGACGCTGCTCACTACTTGTTTCTTTGTTTACTACGGTCAAATGATGACTTCCATGACCATGGTAACAATCAACACAATGCGTGGTGACTTGTTTGGCTTAATCCCAATAGCGCCGGAAGCATCAATGGCGATGAACCCACTATGGTGTATCGTGGCGGGCCCAGTGATTGCGATGACATTCTCATCACTTGAAAAACGTGGCGTTAACTTTTCTACCGCAACGAAAATCGGCTTCGCATTTATTTTTACTGCCATTGCCTTTGGTATTCTAACCATGGCTGTCATGAGTGTCGGCGCAGATGTCGTTATCCGTCCTGAAGTGTTCTTAGTGATCCACTTCTTCCAAGCGTTTGCAGAAGTGATTGTCGGTAGCCTAGTGGTTGCGTTTATCCTTTCGGTCGCGCCTAAACATATCGAAAACTTCTCTGTTAGCTTATTTTCAGTTGCTATTGCCTTAAGTGGCATTGTCGGGGCCGTTTTCTCGACCTCAATAGCATTAGAAAAAGGCCAAGTCATTACCCAACAAATTGTACAAACCGTTTATGGCGACTACTTTAAATTGCTGACCATACTTGCTGTTGTAATGGTTGTGGTAGCGCTGATTGCTTCATTTATTATTAAAAAAATGCTCGAGGCGGCTCAGTCAAACCAGCCTAATGATCTTGTTGAAGCGAAAAGCTAGATTCATTAACACGTTTAAAAAATATCCTCCGGCATAGCCGGAGGTTTTTCATCTGTGCCCTAGTAGGTGCATCGCGATCTGACATTTGCATATGACTATTACTTACGCCCCATAAACGGGCTATCTTAATATGGGAGCGACAAGGGCTAGCAACGACTTCACGGTAGCTTAAATAATCAAGTTCAGGAGGGACACGCCTTGATTCTGGGAACATTTCGAAACGTTCCACTTTATCGAAAACAGACTGAACCAAAAGCTTCGTGCTGGCTAACGACGAGCGTTGGGAATCCCTCGTTAACCTTATTTTTTGAGCTTCACAACTTCACCACTCAATGCAACTCCAGCCATCACGGCTCCAGCACCACATTGAAAAGTATCGTTGCTTGAAGTGAGGTTATTTTTGTAATTTGATTTGATATTGACCACCGCATTTCCACCCTCTTTTATCGCTCTGTTTTTAAGAGCAATCATGGCGGAAAGAAAAACCCAATTGCACGCTTCTTCATCTGTTTTATTGAAAGCGTTCGTTTTTTTGTTGGTTTTAAATTCACCTAATTCTTTGAGAACTTTGCCGTAACTCTGCTCGCCAAAGTAAAATGAAACTTCAGAGCCTAATTTAGATTTAGCTACTTCAGAGCTCATTGCTTTTGTAATCGAATAATTACCCACATCATCTCTAGCAAAAGTGTTTGATGAGAAGAAAACCAGTGATGAAAGAGCTAAAATTGTTAATTTTTTCATTGTGATAAATTCCAAAATAATTTGATTGTGACTAGAGTATGACGCTGCATTAAAGGGTGAACAACGTACTGGCCAAGCCGTTGCATTCCACCGTAAAACACTTTACCTGACGCAGAGTAAAACTGCCACGCGTTGAGAATCACTCTTAAACAGTTTGTATGGATAATAACCAAGCCAAAAGGGTAAAATGAGATCCAGGCTTTAGCGGCAACTAAAGCTTTCTATGTAGTAGTTCGATTGAACGCTGGCTCCTCTGTCGAGAGACCGATAACAAACATGAACACCTCATAGGACTCCAAGCATAAACCTCGAATAGTCGACTGGGTCTCGAACCCGCATTTCGCAAGCAAGAGTTAGCTTATTATGAATACAAAAACACTTCAAAACATTAATATCGGTGTTGATACTGGCAAATCACAGCTCGACATTTACATCCGTCCACTCGATGTTTTTTTTACCGTGCCAAACAACGAAAAAGGTATCAAACAAGCCTTAACTACCATCAAAAAACACAACCCACAGCGTATTGTAGTGGTACGGTGAATTTGGCCACCTGATTAGAGGTGTTAAAATACATCTCATAAAACCAACAGGTGACAATATGAGTAAACGCGAAAGAAGAACATTCAGCGCACAATTTAAACTTGAAGCTGCTCAACTGGTTGTGAGTCATGGTTATTCCGTTATCGAAGCGGCTAAAGCGATGAACGTCAGTCAATCCGCTATCGACCGTTGGGTTCGGCAGTTGAAGCAAGAGCAACAAGGGATTGCCTCCAAGGCATCGCCGTTAACGCCCAATTAAGGGGTGAACAACGCTACCACCCAGCCTAACGCATTGTACCGTAACCATTAAAATTGAAGTAGAAGCAAAAATGCCAAGCGTTGGGAATCCCTCTTAAATTGATTGTTAGTTGCGAAACTTACCGCTTGCTGAGTACTACCAACCTTAATCCAGGTAGTCTGGTGTATGTAAGTTTGTACCGCAGACTTTGCACTTGTAATCACCTGTAGGTTCACCTTCCACTAGCGCACTTGCTATTGCAGCGAAAAAGCCTGAAAAGAAACCTTTAACTTCTGTTTCCGTGGTTTCATCAGATTTGGAGAAGCTTTCATACTTATGAAGCGTCACCTTCTTGCAATTACAGCAGAACGCTTTGGTTTCTTCAGAACCGTATGTTTGAACCAACTTGATTATCTCCCAAAAGCTATTTTTTCACCTAGCAACTAACGCCCAATTAAGTGGTGAACAACGCACTGACCAAGCCACCGCATTGCACCATAAAACACTTTACTCAACGCATAGTAAAACTGCCACGCGTTGAAAATCCACTTGAATTGTTTGTTAGGGGCAGGCTCAGTATTCCTCAGAAACAATTAGTTCACCGCCAGATTCTATGACAACAAAAGCCACTGAGTGCTGCTTGCTATAAAATCCAACAGAACATATAGCCATTGAGCCCGAACCACATGTAACCTCGGGGTATTGCTTACTGAAAGAGGTTTCGCCTTCTTGCTTGGGGGAGAGTTCCCAGCCTTTGGCAAAAAATTCATTTTTCACCATATCGTAAGCTTTACCTTTAAACTGAGAAAAATCTAACTCATTAGCGGCTATAGAAGTAACCATAGCAATGACTGAAACTAAGACGACGCCAAACTGAATTTTCAATCTACTCTTCCTTACAAATATCGACAGCCCCTAACGCCGCGTTAAGGGGCGACAACGCTATGGCACCAAACTTAAGCATTGTGCCATAAACACATGAGCCAAACTTTGAACTAAAACCGCCAAGCGTTGGGAGTCCCTCTTGAACGCATTGTTATGCGTGCGTTACCTGCATATTTTTAACCAATCTTTATCAGTTGGCATCGTATCAAATTTCGGTATACCGTCATTTACAAACCCCACGTCCCAGCTAGCGTGAGAGCCAACATAAACATGAGCAGAAACTTTTGTATCCACGGGCTCGGACAGCAGGCCAGCTGGCACCCAATATGAATCACCGCTTGAGCTGATATTCGGTACTGGGCTACCGCATTGACAGCAAAACTCAGATTTAAAACCTGAGCTCGTAGAAAATGACCTAATTTGATGTTCGCCGGAACGCCACTTAAAATTTGAGGCTTCAACTATCAACGCTGAATTTGATGAAGAACCCGATACCTTGCGACACAGAGAACAATGGCATTGATAAATGGGTGGCAATTCGCCTGACAACTCAAACGAAACTTCTCCACACAAACAGTTTCCTTTCAAATTTAATTCTTCCTTGTTAATTAGTACGCATAACGCCGCGTTAAGTGGCGAGCAACGCCAACCACCTTACCTAAACCATTGTGACATAAACACTTAACCTGAAGAAAGCCGAAAGCGCCAAGCGTTGGGAGTCCGTCTTAAACGCTTTGTTATATGCGTGCTAAAGCTACATTATGACT
>NZ_SJFM01000308.1:0-237 GCF_029478545.1 Vibrio sp. 1180_3 | reverse complement strand
AACCCTAAATTTTACAACGATTTTAGCCAAAGAGAGCCACTTACAGAATCAACAGCAAAGAAAGCGCCCTTTCAGCTACAACAAAACCTTTTGCTTCACCAGATTTTCAGAGCTGAATATCAGCAAGCAAATCAGTCAAAAAGACATTTCAATTAAAGCGATTTGAAACTGACGAAACTCAACACAAGCCAGATCCAAAACTTAATTGAGGCAACCCAAGAACCTTGAAAACGATCA
>NZ_SJFM01000307.1:0-237 GCF_029478545.1 Vibrio sp. 1180_3 | reverse complement strand
GCGCACCGGCGTCCGCCGTGGTATCCACTTTCGCTTCGTCGCTGCCTGGTAGAGACACGTTGCCGTCGCGGTCGGTCTGCGTTGCATCGACCTTGATGCTTGCGCCCTCTGCCACGGTTTCTGTCCAGGTGATGGTGCCATTCGCGTACGTGTATTCTGTGCCAGCCGCATCGACCAGCTTGCCTTCGTCGTTCAGGCTCAACGTCACTGTGCTCTCGACGCCACCATTGGTGATGG
>NZ_SJFM01000306.1:0-239 GCF_029478545.1 Vibrio sp. 1180_3 | reverse complement strand
ATTCACATAACAAACAATTCAAGTGGATTCTCAACGCGTGGCAGTTTTACTATGCGTTAGGTAAAGTGTTTTACGGTGTAATGCAGCGGCTTGGCCAGTGCGTTGTTCACCACTTAATTGGGCGTTAGCTGGGGTTAAGAAAAGCTGTGAATTTAGGGTGGAAAGGCTTTGGGTTTTCTAGCTACACACTGGACAAATCTCAGCTTCTCAACTATCTCGCCAGTGGCACTTTTCGGGAA
>NZ_SJFM01000305.1:0-241 GCF_029478545.1 Vibrio sp. 1180_3 | reverse complement strand
GACAAAGCGATCATCACGCCAGACCAGCCGGGTGATGACGCGGGCGCGGTGCAAGAAGACGTAACGCTGACCACGAGCGGCAACTTAAATGTGGCTGATCCTGATGCAGGTGAGGCGGTCTTCCAACCTCAAACCGACGTTCAAGACGGCAATTGGGGTAGCTTCTCTATCGATGCCGATGGCAACTGGACCTATAAGCTGAACAACAGCCACCCAGACGTGCAAGCGTTAGACGCTGATA
>NZ_SJFM01000304.1:0-244 GCF_029478545.1 Vibrio sp. 1180_3 | reverse complement strand
GATGCTTGCGCCCTCGGCCACGGTTTCTGTCCACGTGATGGTGCCATTGTTGTAGCTGTAGTTGCTGTCGCTTATCTCGCCGTCTTCATTCAGGCTCAGCGTCACTGTGCTTGCGCTGCCACCATTGGTGATGGTCAGGTTCACTGAACCACCTTCCGCAAGCTCTGCACCGTTCACCGATACGCTCACCTGAACGTTGTCGTTACCCAGCTCGGCTTTGTTGATCACGCCATCGTCTGGATTG
>NZ_SJFM01000303.1:0-246 GCF_029478545.1 Vibrio sp. 1180_3 | reverse complement strand
CCTTAAAAACGATCAATCTCAGGTTGTTCAAGAATCCATTTCGACCAAGCCAACTTGCCGAAAACACGGAACGAATTCTCAATGAAATCGTAGCTTTGACCTCAAAAACTCATCAAACACATAACGCTGCGTTAAGTGGTGAGCAACGCGACCACAATCCTAAACCATTGCACCTTAAACACAAAACTCAACCTAGAGCCGAAACTCCCAAGCGTTGGGAATCCGTCTTAAACGCCTAGTTAGCTG
>NZ_SJFM01000302.1:0-246 GCF_029478545.1 Vibrio sp. 1180_3 | reverse complement strand
ACCTTGAAAACGATCAATCTCAGGTTGTTCAGAATCCATTTCGACCAAGCCAACTTGCCGAAAACACGAAACGAATTATCAATGAAATCGTAGCTTTGACCTTAAAAACTCATCAAACACATAACGCTGCGTTAAGTGGTGAGCAACGCGACCACAATCCTAAACCATTGCACCTTAAACACAGAACTCAACCTAGAGCCGAAACTCCCAAGCGTTGGGAATCCGTCTTAAACGCCTAGTTAGCTG
>NZ_SJFM01000301.1:0-247 GCF_029478545.1 Vibrio sp. 1180_3 | reverse complement strand
ATTGCTTGTCTTCCTTGAGCACATTGAGCGGCGTTTCATCGGCCTGAACCACCACTTGTTCGAGTAAGTGAGTCTTCAGTGCCTGATAAAGCGGTTTGAACTTTTCACTAACCTGGATTACCCACCTGGCCATGGTCGTTCTCGATAACTCGATACCTGATTGGGTGAACAAGGTTTCCTGACGATACAGCGGAAGCGCATACTGATATTTGCCTAAAATAATGTTGGCAAGCAGACTTTCGGTAGC
>NZ_SJFM01000300.1:0-247 GCF_029478545.1 Vibrio sp. 1180_3 | reverse complement strand
GCATAACAAAGCATTTAAGACGGATTCGCAACGCTTGGCGGTTTTAGTGTAAATTCAGTTTTTGCGTTTTAAGTGGTTTGTCGAAGCATTGGTGTTTAGCGTCGCTCACCACTTAATGCGGCGTTAGGCAAAATTTCCTTAGGATCTTCAATGACAGTTTTGAAATTAACTTTAAGTTCGCTTTTGCTTATTGGTATTGCAGCATGCTCTCCTTTCGAAGCATTCCAAGATATGGACAATAAAGAAA
>NZ_SJFM01000299.1:0-247 GCF_029478545.1 Vibrio sp. 1180_3 | reverse complement strand
CTAAACTATCAAAGGAAAAAACGCTTATCAAAACCACTGAAATAGGCCAAAACTTCACTACAGACTCACAATATAAATAACACCAGATAGGATGATAACCCTCTGATGTGGAATATAAAAGGGTATATACCCGTGATCATTGAAGATGCTTGATTTTCAATAGAATCAGGATCATGCTACAAACCATGAAAATCACACTGACTCCTCAACAGAAACTGCAACTCGAACAGATGCACGACATTGAGCG